>CANAXK010000015.1 GCA_947365485.1 uncultured bacterium | reverse complement strand
TGGCTGCTACTCAAATGCTTACGGAACAGAAGACGAAGAAAAAGCGTTTGAGGACTTAAAAGGTGCGGCGATTTTTGCCCAGAATTTCGGGCTCAAGGTTAACGCAGGGCATGGGCTTAATTATCAGAACGTACACAGAATGCATGAGATTCCGAATCTGTATGAGTTGAACATCGGGCATTCAATAATTTCGCGCGCGGTGTTTGTGGGGCTGGAGCAGGCTGTGAAAGAGATGAAAGGATTAGTGGAATGAAATCAAAAGAAGAAGTCGTAAAAGAAATGCAGCTTGTTGTTGAGCAAATGCGTCTTGACGATATTGAAGAGAATCCTGATTGCGAGTTTGAAATGTTCACCTGTAACGCATGCGGTTCTGACAAGCCTCTTGCAGGCTCTGTGCAATACGGGCCTTACAGGCTGTGCAATGACTGTGTATTGTTTGCAGAAGTCGGGTTTGAACTAGGTCAAATCAAGACAATTGATGATTTGATAGACGCGATGGACGACAGGCGCTTGGAAGCAGACTGCGAGTTTTTGAAGAATGAAGAAAAAAGAATGCAGAATTAGAAATTAATTTCTTTATCCCAGTCAATTCCTTCTTTAACAACTTTTGCCGGATTGCCGGCAATTGCGATATTTGTTGAATCAAAGCTTTTGGTGACAACTGAGCATGCGCCTACCACACTGTTATCAGGGACTTTCACATTTTTACATATAAGAGCCTGCTGCCCGAGCCAGACATGATTTCCGATTTCACAATATGTACCGGAATTAATCGGAGCGTTCTCACCCTTTTTTGTTATCTTATGTCCGTCTCCTGTCATTAATTCAATTCCCCATGAGAACAGGCAATTTTCACCTACTGTTATTGAGCTGTTGCTTGTCCACAAATGCATTTGAGCCCTGCCAATTTGAGCATTTTTCTTTATATGAACCTTTCTGTTGGACATAGGGTGTGATAAATCAAAAAAACAAGTTATAGAGGCATTTGTTTCCTCGATTATCACACTGTTATTATCGCCGTTACAGACAATGCTTGAACTTAAAAACCGGTATGGATATCCTATTACAACTTGGTTATTATTACCGCAAATATTTATATCTAATCCGGGTATTTTTCCCCTGTGTTCAAATAGTTTTCCGTTTTTAGAAATATAGATTTTATTATTTTTACCGCAAATATGTTTTTTAAAGCTTATTTTAATCCCAAGTATCCGAATTACTAATTTTTGCTTTTCTGTGTGTATTGAAAAAAACTTGTTCATTCAAATAAACCTTAAATACTAATATATCTAACTTAAATTAGCACAAAGAACTAATAACGTCAATTAATATTAGTATTTTAGGTGTTTCATTATTTTAATTCAAACAGTAGTATTAAAATAAAGGAGCAATAATGCCGACACTTAAAGAAAAGCTGGGAGCCAGAATTAAATATTTGAGAAAAGAATTAGGGTATTCACAGGAAAAACTTGCTGAAATCATTGATATGGATATTCTGAACCTGAGCAACATTGAGCGCGGCAAGCATTTTATGACAGCAGAGACGCTCGAAAAGATTGCCTATGCACTCCGTACCACTGAACGTGATTTGTTTGATTTTGGTAAATCTCACCCGCAGCAATATGTAAGGTCTGATATTTATGAAATGCTTGACTCTTTATCCGACAAAGAATTGGATTACTTCAAAAACATATTGCTCTCGTATCAAAATTTCAAAGAAAAATAATATCCATCCGTTTAATCATTTGCCACTATGAATTTACCCCTGTTTGTTATAAAATTAGCAAGGGAGAGAATCCAATTACACAATAAGAGGTAACAGACAATGTGGGAATATTCAGAAAAGGTGTTGGATCACTACAGAAATCCAAGAAATGTCGGCAAGATTGATGATGCAGACTTAATTGGAGAAGCAGGCTCACTCGCTTGCGGTGATTCACTCAAATTATATATAAAACTTGACGGAAATATCATTAAAGAAGCTAAATTCCAAACCTTTGGCTGCGGCTCTGCGGTTGCAAGCTCAAGCATCCTGACCGAAATGATTATCGGAAAAACTCTTGAAGAAGCAGCTAAGATTACAAACAAAGATATTGCAGACGAATTAGACGGACTTCCGCAGGAGAAAATGCACTGCTCTGTTATGGGACACGAGGCACTTGAAGACGCTCTGAAAAAATATTTCGGAGAAGACGAAGTGCTGGAAGCAGAAGGACATTCCCACAGCGGTGAAAAAATCATCTGCACCTGCTTTAACGTAACAGAAAACCAGATTTGGGAAGCAATAAAGGTCAACGGGCTTAGAACAGTCGAAGAAGTTACAAACTACACAAAAGCAGGCGGTGCTTGCGGGCGCTGCAAAGGCGTTATCAAGGATATGATTGATACTTACCTAAAAAAAGAAGGCAAGGCACAAGAGCTTACACCAACACAAAAAATATTGAAGATAAGTAAGGTTATTGAGCAGCAAATCTCACCGCAGCTTCAAAAAGACGGCGGAGACATTGAGCTTATTGATATAGAAGGCAATGTTGTTAAGGTTAAGCTTACAGGCATGTGCAGCGGATGTAAAAATGCTGCGATGACCTTAAAGAACTTTGTTGAAACGATTTTAAAAGATAAGGTTGATTCTGCAATAACAGTAGAACAGGTGTAAATATGATTTATTTAGATAACAACGCAACCACAAAAGTTGACGAAAAAGTATTGGAAGCTATGCTCCCGTTTTTGAAAGAAGAGTACGCAAACCCTTCCAGCATGTATGATTTTGCCAAGAAACCTGCTGCTGCAATCAAAGAAGCACGCGCGCAGGTTCGTGAGTTTCTGGGTGCAGAAAACGAGAAAGACATTTTCTTCACTTCCTGTGGCTCAGAATCCGCAAACACTGCAATAAAAGGCGTTCTTAACTGCAACAAGGAAAAACGCCACATAATAACCACAAAGGTCGAGCACCCGTGTGTTATAAACACATACAAAGAGCTCGAAAAAAACGGCTACGAGGTTGATTATATCGGCGTAAACTCGCAGGGGCAGCTTGATATTGAAGAGTTGAAATCAAGATTACGCAAGGACACAGCTCTTGTGTCTGTGATGTGGGCAAACAACGAGACCGGAGTTATTTATCCGGTTGAAGAAATCGCTGAAATCATCAAAACAAAATCACCTGAAACACGCTTTTTTGTTGACGCTGTTCAGGCAGCCGGAAAGATTCCGATAAATGTTAAGGACACAACAATAGATTTACTCGGGATTTCAGGTCACAAGTTCCACGCTCCAAAAGGAGTCGGTGTGCTTTACGTAAAACCTGATGTAAGAATCACCCCGCTCATTAACGGCGGCCATCAGGAGCGGGGCTTAAGAGCCGGAACGCAAAATGTGCCTTACATTGTAGGGATTGGTAAAGCTGCAGAGCTTGCACAGAGTGCTCTTGATTACGAGTTAAAAGAAGTGAAAAGGCTTCGTGACAGGCTAGAGGACGGAATCTTAAAGAACGTGTTTAACGCAAGGTTGAACACTGCAATTTCAGACAGGGTGCCTAACACCACAAACATCGGGTTTGAATATGTTGAAGGCGAGCTTATACTGCTTCACCTAAGTGACATCGGGGTTTGCGCAAGCTCCGGAAGTGCCTGCACATCAGGGTCTTTAGAGCCGAGCCATGTTTTAAGAGCTATGGGAATCCCGTTTACTGCGCTGCATGGTTCAATAAGGTTCAGTCTTTCAAGGTTTACGACTGAAAAAGAGGTTGATTTTGTTATTGAGCAGATGCCGGCAATTATGGACAAGTTGGCTTCAATTTCGCCGTTCCAGGATGAGTTAGAAAAATTAAGAAATTTGAGGAAATAAGAGATGAACGCAATTTTCACAGAAATCGGAAAGTTTTTAGCAACGCACTCCAAGTTTATAATCGGGGTGATTGTTAATGTAATCATTATCTACGTTTTTTTGAAGGCAACAGACTCGTTTACTTCAAAATTTGAAACACGTTTAAGAAACAGAAATCCGGAATCACCTCTTTTGAACCTAATGCCGATTCTTACAAGGATTTTCAAGGCTGTTGTAATATTCATGCTTCTTGCAGGGTTCTTGCAGAGCTTTGGCTACAATGTTTCCTCACTTATCGCAGGTTTCGGAATCACAGGTTTGGCAGTAGGTTTTGCTGCAAAAGAAGCCATTGGTAATGTGTTTGGCTCTGTTGGTCTGCTTGCTGACAAGGTTTACAAAATCGGAGAGTACATCTCTTTTAACGGATACGAAGGCACGGTTGAGAACATTAACCTGCGCTCAACCACTATAAGAACGATTGACGGATTCAGGGTAAATGTTCCGAATAATGTACTTGCAAATGAAGAGATTACCAATGTATCACAGGCAAACAAGAGAAGAATTGACATAACGGTTGATGTTGAGTATGGCACATCCAACGAGAAGATTGACCGCGCAATCGAGATTCTAAACCAGATTGTATTAGAAAATTCCAGAATGTACGATGACCCGTTCGCGTTTTTGGAAAACCTTGCAGCGAGTTCGATTCAGGTAAGGCTTGTTGCTTACGCAAGGACAAAAGCGTGGGCTGAATTTGCAGAGATAAAGAGTGAAGTAATACGCGAAATCATCCATCGTTACCGCGCAGAAGGAATTGAGTTTGCGTTCCCTTCTACAAGTGTATACATGGCAGAGTAGGCGTACTCCCTCCCTTGATGGGGAGGGGCGGGGTGGGGTACAACATGAGAATCAAAATCATAGCGCTAGGAAAAATCAAGGAGAAATTCCTCAAAGACGGGATTGACGAGTTCTTAAAACGACTTACGCCTTACGCTTCTGTTGAAATAACAGAACTCTCTCCAATCGAAATAAGAGACGAAAACCTTACACAAAAGGCGCTCTTGCAGGAAGGTGAGAAGATTCTTGCAAACATCAAGCCGGATTCTTATGTAATAACCCTTGAAATTAACGGCAAGCAGCTATCATCCGAAGAGTTCGCAGCCAAAATCAACGAAGTAACAAACACGGGAGTGGGCGAGCTTGTATTCGTAATAGGTTCATCCTGCGGTATTGCTCCAACGGTCTCACAGAGGGCTGATTTCAAGCTAAGCATTTCAAAGATGACCTTTTTACACCAGTTTGCGCGGCTTCTGCTGGTTGAGCAGATTTACCGCGCATTCAAGATTCTCAAGAACGAGACTTACCACAAGTAATGGAAATACGGCAGCCCGTCCTTTCAACCAAACTGCCGTATCATAATTTCTATATTCTGCTTACACCAAGAGAGAAGAGTGAGAGCAGAAGTGAACCGATTAGCGCGCTTAGGAAGCCTTCAACTTCAAAACCCGGTGCAATCCAACCTGCAAGCATAAGCATGAGTGCGTTAATAACGAGGCTGAACAGTCCGAGTGTTAAGATATTAACCGGCAGGGTTATAATTTGTATAAGCGGTTTGATGAAAGTATTAACCAGAGCCAGAATAATACATACAAACAGAGCGCTTACAAAGTTTGCAACTTCAATCCCCGAAACTAGCCAGGCTACAAATACGATTAAAACTGCGTAAACTAACCATCTTAAAAGAATATTTACCATAAGTAACCTCCTGATGATTACAGGATAAACTAATTTTACGCAATTACATTAGACAAAATAAGTAAGCCTAGAATAGAATATCACTTAAAGGTGTATTTTTTATTATTCAAAAAAAATATTACACTTTCGTCGCATTTCTTTGTGAGGGTTATAGTAAATAATACATTTGGTACAAAGAAAGGAGTTTATCCATGCAAAAAGATAAAATGACAAACAAAGAGCCTTTGAAAGATAAGATTAAAGACAAAGCTCAGGAAATTAAGAAAGACGTTAAAGAAGATGCAGCTAAAATCAAAGACAGCGTAAAACGCGGCGCAAGCAACGTTAGAGAAAAAGCTCATGAAGCAAAAGAAAAAATCGCTGAAAAAATGGACAAAAACAAAAAGGCTTAGCTAAACAAAAAAAGAACACCTTATGCGAGGTGTTCTTTTTAGATTAAAATTACGCTGATTACTTGATTAGCATAGATGCTGACAAATAATCGTGCGTTGTATCTTTAACAGCTTCTTTAGCTACATCTTTATTACCCTGTTCAATAAAGACTTTTGCTTGTTCAGCAGCCAAATGAGCAGCATCTTCTGCTGTTAAAGGTTTTGAAATTTTACCTGTTGGTACGCTGTATGCAAACTCGTTGAAGCTTGGTTCTAATTCTTTTGCAGCTTGAGCAGCTTTCTTCGCTACTTGAGACTTACCTTGAAAACCCATTAGGGATACGTTTGTAACTTGCATTGATATTTCCTTTCTTTTGGTATCTATAGATATCAAAACACGTAAAAAAGATTTTTGCCATAAAAAACAAAAAACTTATTATTTCTTTACAATAATAAGTTTTCTTTTAAAGTTCTACTCGTTAATTGTGCCCAGCACATCGTCCTCAGTTGCAACCTCAAGCAAGCGGTAGGAAAGATATGCACCCAGAGCCACAGCTTTCAGGTCAATTCCTTCATCATATTTAGCAACCTCAAGAATAGCAGAGTTTATTTCAGGGTTTTCTTCTTTGAGATACTGAACCATATTTTTGCGCCATGCCTGAACATCCTGAAACACTTCGGTAAAAATTTCTGATGCCATCTCTTCTGTTATAATTGGTAACATACTTCTCTTCTCCTATTTCCTATATTATAGAGTATATTGACCTAAGATACAATACACTATATACATTAAGAATTCTTTTTTGATTTCTTATTTTTATTCTTTATTTTCTTGCCATTATCAAGCTCAACTTCGCCGTTTGCAATATTTTTCCCGATTGATTTTTCTAAAACAGCCTTGGCACTGTTGTACTCAAACATGGTTTGATAATAGGTGAGCATCGAATCCTGATACTGAACCTGCGCTTCCTTGAGCTCAATAGGATTCCCCACCCCGACTTTATACCTGCCGTAAGAAAGCTCGTAGTTTTCTTTTGCCTGCTTCAAGCCCAGAAACGCCACAGGAATCTTGTTTTTCTTTTCAGTCAGAGAATAATAAGCCTCCTGAACCTCGTAATAAATATTGTTCTTTGTATTCATGGCATTGGCCTGCTCTCTTGAATACAGAGCCTTGGCTTCCTTGATTTCGTTTTTGATAAGCATACCGTTGATTGTCGGGAAGTTCAAATATCCGCCGAAGTTGTAACCGTAGTTAGAAACCGGAGTTCTACCACCGACCTGATATTGCCCTTCTACGCTCAACTGCGGAAAGTATGATTTTTTTATGAGCTTAACGTTCTGGTTTGCCTGCTCAACCTTAACCTCCGCGAGCAAAAATTCCGGACGCGAATCCTGCGCCATTCTTACGGCTCCTGAAAGAGTTACATCACAAGGCTCGTAGCGCAGGTTTTCTGCAACATTATATTTGTTGGAATATGGAAGCCCCATTGTGTTATTGAGTTTTGCCATCGCAATATCAACAGCGTTTTCAGCCTGAATAAGGGTTAATTTTGCGTTACTCAAATTAACTTCTGCGATTGTTACATCGACCTTAGGCTTTGTTCCTGCCTGATAAAAGCCTTTTGCCTGATCATAAAAAGCCTCGTATTTTTTAACCATATCTTCTGCAACTTTCTTAGCCTCGATTGCATACTGCAAGTTAAAATAAGCTTTCTTAACTTCACAGATTACGTCATTAACAATACCTGTTAAGGCTATTTTGTAGCCCTGATTATCCAGTTTTCTTATTGTGACCTGATTCTGTGTAACCCCAAAGTCATAAAGCATCTGAGATGCACTTATTTGACCCAGAACAAAGTAGTTGAACACAAGATTTTCTCTGAAGACATCTGACAATTGGAGTTGTCTGATTCTTGTGTATCCGGTCTGCCAGCCAAATTGCGGAAAGTAGGAAGACCAGGCCTGCCTGATTCTCGCATCAGAGGCAAACACGTCCTGCAATGCAGCCTGTATTCTTGGATTGTTACCGAGAGCAAATTTCAAACAGTCTTCCATTGTAACATCCAGAGTTGTCTCAACCCCGCCTGTTATGGTTAGGCTGTCGCCGACTTCTACCCTGTCGATTTTAGGCTCAACATCCTTGCTGTCAGGGTATTCTTCTTTCTGGATTTCATTCCCGATAGCCCCGCCTTTGTGCCAGATGGCAGCTGATACGGGGAGCTGGAACATTGATAGTATTATTAAAAATGTTAGAAATAACCTTATTGTCTTCATTGTTTTTTATTCCTTAGATTACTAAAGTATTGACCGGATTTTTCTTTCATAACATTAATCATAACGAAGAACGCCGGAACAAGTATGCTTCCTAAGAAAGCTACCGCCATCATACCGCCGAACACAGAAACACCGATAGAATTTCTGCTGCCGGCACCTGCACCTTTTGCAAACACGAGCGGAAGCAGTCCGAGGATGAACGCGATGTTTGTCATCATAACCGCTCTAAAACGGAGCTTGGCAGCCTGAAGCGCAGCCTCTTTATACCCCATACCGTCTTTTTCCATGGCATCTTTTGCAAACTCTACAATCAGAATCGCCTGCTTTGTACTCAAACCAATCAGCATAACCAATCCGACCTGTGCGTAAACATCCAGTGAAAGCCCCCATATATACTGGAAGAACAGAGCACCAAGAAGTGCAACAGGTGAAATCAAAAGTACGGCTATAGGAAGTGTCCAGCTTTCGTACAGAGCCACAAGGAACAGGTATACGAAAGTCAGTGCCATTGCAAGAATCGGCCCGATCTGACCGGATGATTTCTGCTCCTGCAAAGATGTACCTGACCATGCGTAGTCCATGTCATTCGGAAGCTCCTCATCGGAGATTCTTGCCATTGCGTTCATTGCAGTACCTGAGCTTACACCGCTTGCAGGGTTGCCGTTTATGGTGATTGCAGGATACATGTTAAATCTGGTTAATGAATATGGTCCTACAATGTCTTTTGTTGAGATAACAGAAGATAGAGGAACCATTTTTCCGTAGCTGCTTTTTACATAGATCTTGCCCATATCACTCATTGTTGAACGATAAGGCGCGTCTGCCTGCATGTATACACGATAAATTCTTCCGTATTTATTAAAGTCGTTAACATAAGTCGCACCAAACTGCGCAGCAAGGGTTGTATAGATTTCAGAAATCGGCACGCCTTGAGCCATTGCTTTTTCTTCTTCAATATTCACAACAACCTGCGGAAGCGAAGAAGTGAATGAGGTGTACAAGCTTGAAAAAGCACTGTCAGTTCTTGCAACATTCAATAGCGCTTGAGCCTGAGCAAAAAACTCGTCAGATGTCCTATCGCCTTTATCAAGCAGCTGGTACTCAAACCCGCCGTACATACCCATGCCGGAAATAGCAGGAGGCTGGGAAACAAACGCCGTAACTTCTGGATACTGCGCTGTAATCATATTTGCCTGTTTAGAGATGTTGTTTATTGAAAGCTTAGAAGATTTTCGCTTTGACCACTCATCCAGCTTCAGGATAAGAAACGCGGTGTTTTCGCCCTTGAACCCGTTAATCTGCATGACAGAATAAACACCCGGAATTTCAAGCAGCTTATCAGCAATCTTCTGAACAGTGTTCGCTGTTCTTGTAAGGGTCGCCCCGTCCTGAAGTTGAACCATGACAAACAGAGCTCCGCGGTCTTCATCAGGAAGGAATCCTGTAGGAGTGATGAAGAACATACCGAGAATCATGGCTACAATTCCCAAAAGAGAAGCAAGAGTTTTCTTCGGTGCATGGACAAAGTATTCTACAACCCCGAGGTACTTGTCTCTAACTCCGGTAAACCAGTCTTCGAATTTCTGGATAAATTCAAAATCGGCTTTTTCCTCGCCTGATTTCAGAATCATGGCGCACAAAGCCGGAGAAAGAGTAAGAGCAACAACCGTAGACAAACCGATTGAAGTTGCAATACAAACCGCGAACTGTCTGTACATCTGCCCTGTAATACCTGACATAAAGGATACAGGAACAAATACGGCCATCAATACAAGAGAGGTTGCTACAACAGCGCCGAAAACTTCCTGCATCGTAATTTCTGTAGCCGTTACCTTATCCTTGCCCTCCTGAATATGCCGCTGCGTGTTTTCAAGTACAACAATCGCGTCATCAACAACCAGACCGACGGCTAGAACAAGCCCGAAAAGGATTAGGAGGTTTATAGAAAATCCCATAAGTGCCATAAAAATAAACACACCGATTAGCGAAACAGGAATTGCGCAGAAAGGAATGAACGCAGCGCGCGCTGTTCCGAGGAAGAGATAAGTTACCGCACTAACAAGAGCGATTGCAAGTATAATTGCGCTAATAACTTCCTTAATTGATTCTCTTACAAATTCTGTAGTATCGTACTGGGTTGCATAAGTTATGTCGTTCGGGAATTTCTTACTAAGAACTTCCATCTTTTTTTCAATACGGTTAACAAGATCAATCGTATTGGCATCCGGAAGTTGGGAAATTGCAATAATTGCAGCATCAGCATTACCAATAGATACCATAGAAGAGTAGTTTTCAGCCCCGAGTTCAACGCGAGCAACATCTTTTAACTTAACATTAGAACCGTTAATGTTTGATTTTACAATAATATTTTCAAACTCTTCAACAGTCTTCAATCTGCCTTTTGTACGCAGCGTAAACTTAAGCATCTGAGGGCTGTCAAGCGGTTCCACACCAATGTTGCCGGCAGGAGTCTGAACGTTCTGAGATGTTACAGCTGCATTGATATCAGAAGCAGAAACACCGAGGCTCGCCATCTTATCAGGCTTAAGCCATATTCTCATGGAATAATCGCCGGCACCAAATATTTGCACCTGCCCGCATCCTTTTGTACGAGCAAGTTCGTCTTTGATATATAAAGTCGCGTAGTTTGCTAAGAATAACGAGTTGTAAGTTTTGTTAGGCGAAGTTAGTGCAAGATACAAACACCCCGCACCGCCGGTTGCCTTTTTAACTGTCAGACCAAAGCGCTTAACCTCTTCCGGAAGTCTCGGCTGAACGAGTTGGAGCTGGTTTTGAACGTTAACCAGTGCCATATCAGGGTCTGCGCCGACATCAAAGTACAAAGTCAGCTGGTATGAGCCGTTTCGTGATTCTGACTGCATATAGAGCATGTCTTCAATACCGTTCAATTGAAGCTCAACAGGAGCTGCGATTGTTGAAGTGATTACGTCAGAGCTCGCACCGCTGTATGTTGCGTTTACAATAACCTGCGGAGGTGTAATAGACGGGTATTCCTCTAACGGCAATGTCGTTAAAGAAATCAATCCGGCTAATATAATAGCAATAGAGATTACTATCGCAAATTTTGGTCGTTTTATGAATAAGTTGCCTGCCATTATTTCATCCCTAGTTTATTTTTTATTTTCTCAAAAATCCCCGGTTTCTTAACCGGTTCCTTTTCATCCTGCGCAACCTGAACAATTCTTACAGGTTTCCCCGGAATAACCTTTTGTATGCCGCTTGTAAGAATCTTGTCACCGGCTTTCACACCTTCTGAAACAAGCCACATATTATCTTCTGTTTGTCCCATTGTTGTAATATATACCATCTTCGGCAGATTCTTTTCATCAAGCACATAAACATATCTGCCTTCCTGGTTTTCCATTGTTGCAGCCTGCGGTACAACAGGAACAAGGTCTTCATTCACTGAATAAATTATCACTCTGCCGAAATCTCCCTGAATCAACTCATCCTTTGGATTCGGGAAAGTTGCACGCATGGTAATTGTACCGGTTGCTTCGTCAATCTTGTTATCACGAAAATCCTGTACGCCTTTGTATTCGTATTTTCTGCCGGAGCTGAAAATAAATTCAACATCACGTTTTACGTCAGCAGATTTATCAATCCTAACAAGCTCGGCATAGTTTTTAGATTCAATGCTAAAAGTAATATACATTGGCTCATAACTGTTAATCGTAGTCAATGCTCCGGTTGTAGGTGTAACATAGTTTCCGACTGTTACTGATATCAAACCTATTCTGCCGTTAACAGGAGATTTTATTTTTGTATACCCTAAGTTTCTTTGTGCGTCTCTGTATGCACTTTCTGCACTGTCTTTTTGAGCAGAAAATGCGTCGTACTGCGCGAGAACATTATCATACTCGGAACGCGCTATGTAATCCTGCTTGACGAGCTGCTCGTATCTTGAAAGCTGCTTCTCGTAATAATCAGACATAGAGCGAGCGTTGTCCATATCTGCTTTCGCCTTCGTTGCAGCGTACATGTACTGCTCCGGCTCGATTTCAAATAAAACCTGACCTTCTTTAACAAAATCGCCTTCTTTGAAATAGCTTTTTCTCAAGTATCCGCTGATACGTGCAAGAACATCAACCCTGTATTTTGCAGCTACACGGGCGTTTGCACCGAATTGGCGTTTAACTTCTCTTGAAGTTACTTCCGCAACAGTCACAGCAGGGGTGCCTGCCATAGCTCTTTGTTTGGCGGTTTTCATTTTATCAAAGTTCGATATGAACATTCTTCCCAAGATTAGTGCAAGTACTACAAGTACAATAATTATAATATTTTTTCTCATTTGCTCTCCAAATCTGAATTAAAAACATTTATATAATTTTATAACATAATTAAAATCATCAATCAAGAAGCCAGGCAGGCAATAGATATTACAAATTGTCTATCCTGGTATAATCAATCCCCCCAACCGCGTTGTACAAAGATATTGTAGCAACAATATTGTCCACAAACGCAGAAATATTCTGCTCTCTTGCGATTAATAAATTAACATTTGATTTCATCTCATCAAGCCTTGATGAATCTCCTATTGTAAACTGCTTTTGTGCAAGCACATGCTTTTCTTTTTCAATAGAAAACCCTTCATCCGATTTCAGCAAATTGGCTTTTGCCCTCTTTGTAAGCGCGAGCGCGTCATTTACTTCCTGCATGGAAACAAGCACTGTCTTTTCGTAATTCTCGGCAGCTTTTTTGTACTCGTATTTGTTAATTCTGTACCGCGCAAGCTTTGCTCCGCCCGTGAAAATATCCCAACGAGGAGCCACACCGATGTTTGAAAGAAAAGTCGTATTGCTGAATATTTTACTCCAGTCGTAAGCATTGAACCCGAGGTTTCCGTACAAAATAAACTTCGGCAAAAATTCGCGCCTTGCAACCCGAACATCAATCCCTGTTTTCTGCGCATAATTTTCAGAGCTAATCAAATCAGGTCTGTATTGTATCACTGTTGCAGTAAGTGATTCAGGCGCTTGAGGAGCCGAAATTTCATCAAACATTGCATGTTCGATTTCCTTGTCGGTTTTTAGAGCAAGAAGCGTCACAAGCTCGTTGTTAAGCACTTTTCTGTTTTCTATTAGTTTATTCAAATCTTCTTCAAACCTAACAAGATGCTGCTTTTCATTCAGCAGTTCATTAACAGGCGCAAGTCCTGAGTTGAACTTCTTTTCAGTCATCTTAACAATTTCTGTTTGAAGCCCGATTATCTCTCTTAGAGTCTTTTCAAGCTCATCAGCCTTGATAAGATTATAATAATTTGCTGCAAACATTGAAGTTATGTAGATATAAACAGCGCGTTCTTCCTGTGCTGCAATTTCTTTTTGCTTTTTAGCGCTCTTTTTTGTGAAGTAGTTTTCACCCCAGATATCGATTTCATAAGCAGCGTTCAGAGGAAGCACAAACTGGTTTTGCGAATATTTTGGGATAATCACATTACCAAACTGGGTCTGTGCACCGCGCATAACACGGGTGAAATCACCCTCAAACCCGACCTGCGGAAGTTGATTGGCGCCTGCCAGTCTGATATTTTCTTCTGCTTGTTTTGTTTTATATGCAGCTATTTTCAAATCATGGTTATTATTATAAAGAGTTTGCAGGTGGTTAATAAGAATTTCGTCATTATAATTCTTCCACCAATCAAAATTCATGTACTCAAGATTCGCTGCTTTTGCAGGTAGCGAAAGAATCAAGCACAAAATTATTAAAATTTTTTTAAATTTCATATTTACACTTATCCTTCTTGTGTTATTATAATAACACAAAGGGATTTTATGAAACAAGAGATTTTATTAAAGCACAAAATCGGAATGAGGCTTTCCCGCATAGGTTTGTTATCAAAGGTTTTTGCAACACAGGCGTTTGCAAAAGACGGTTGCGGGATTACGCCGGAGCAGTTTACGGTGCTATCAGCGCTCAAGGAAAATGATGGCATGTATTTAAGGCAGCTGGCCAATATTACCTTCAAAGACCGGCCAAACATGACAAGGATTGTTTCAATACTTGAATCTAACGGATATGTGGCTTCGACGCTAGAATCCGAGGGAAGACAGGTCAAAAAGCTTTACATCACAGAAAAGGGCAAGGAGATTTGTGACAAAATTTTACCCACTATTCTAAAAGTATGGCAGGAAACAGTCAAGGGAATAAGCGAGGAAGAAATTGACAGTGTTCTTAGAACATTAGACAAAATAGAGAAAAATTTAAGAGACAAGACGATTTTACAGAACTAGGTGAAAACAATGGACAAGAATGACAAAGAAGTAGTCAAAAAAGCAAAAGCGCGTCTTAAAAAAAGGCGTCCGGAATATAAAAAGAAACGTGTAATAGTGCCTTCAATAACAGCAGTAATTCTGGTTATAATCGGAATTATCGCAGCAATACATTCTACCTATTACCAGTCAACTGATGACGCGTTTGTAGAAGGAAGGCTCGTATCTGTTGCGCCGAGGGTATCAGCTCCGGTTATAAAGCTGCATGTTGACGACAATCAGGATGTAAAAGCCGGAGACTTGCTTGTAGAGCTTGACCCGAAAGATTTTGAAGTTGCTCTAAGTCAGGCAAAAGCAAGGCTTGAGGAAGCGAAAGCAGGTTTGAACATGGCTGAAAAGCAGGTTGATGAAAGCGCTTCAAAAGTAAACAAGTCTTACGAAGACATAAGTTCGGCTTCTTCAAAGCTGGAGTTTGCAAGCAGGGATTTTGCAAGGTACAAAGAGCTTTACAAGGACGGGATTGTCTCAAAGCAGGATTATGAAAAGAGCAAGAGTTCTTTGGAGGTTGCACAGGCGAATTTCAACGCAGCTCAGGAAAATTCTGTTGCGCAAGAGCATGCGCTTGCTTCAGGAAAGGCAAAAACCCATGCTGACGAAGCTTTGATTCAGAGGCTTGAAGCAGAGGTTGAGCAGGCTGAATTAAACCTCAAGTACACAAAGATTTACTCCCCGCAGGACGGCAAGGTCTCGGCAAGGAGTGTCGAAAAGGGAAATTACGTGAGTGTTGGGCAGCCGCTTATGAACATTGTGCCGGAAGAAGTCTGGGTGGTTGCAAACTTCAAAGAAATCCAGCTTGCAAACATGCACCCGAATCAGCCTGTAAGAGTAAAAGTCGACACATATCCGGGTAAGAGGTTCAAAGCGCATGTTGAGAGCATCCAAAGAGCAACCGGCGCAAAATCCAGTCTTTTCCCGCCTGAAAACGCGGTTGGGAGTTATGTAAAAATCGTACAGAGGGTTCCTGTAAAAATTGTGTTTGACGAAGATATTTCAGGTTACAACATTGTTCCCGGCATGTCAGTGGTTCCAAAGGTCAGAATAAAAGATGGAAGAAAAGAAAACAACTAACCCTTATATAATCGCGCTTGCCGTATTATTGCCCTCTTTTCTGGCTCTTGCAGCCTCTTCAGGAACAAACGTAAGCCAGCCGCACATCGCAGGGTTTTACGGCGCAACCCAGTACGAGGCAAACACTGTAATCACCTGTTACATAATTTCAGGCGGTTTAATGCTTCCTGTAACAGGGTATCTGGTAAGGCTTATGGGCAAGAAGCTTGTTATGCTCTACAGCATAATAATATTTGCGCTCGGTTGTCTACTCTGCCTTCTTGCGCCCAATCTGCTTGCTCTCATTGCTGCAAGGGTTGTGCAGGGTATTGGAAGCGGCTGCATTCTACCTGTGTGTCAGGCAATACTTCTTGAGGTTTTTCCGGAGGAGCAAAGAGGGGTTGCGATGGGGTTATTCGGAGTTGCAGCGATGTTTTCTCCGCTTGCAGGACCGTTTATCGGAGGGTATTTAACGGACAACTTTTCCTGGCAGTGGATTTTTATAATCAACATTCCGCTTTCAATCTTGTCAATGATTCTTGTTAAGATTTTTGTCGCAGACGAAACGCCTGTCAAGCTCAAGTACAATAAGAAATTCGACATAATGGGCTATCTCTCAATCGTCATAGCAATGGCGTGCATGCAAATAATTTTGGACAAAGGCCAGCAATATAACTGGTTTGACGAGCCCTGGATTTGCTGGCTTACAGGAATCTGCATTTTCTCGTTCGTATTCTTCTATGTGTGGGAGCTGGAATACAAGTATCCGGTCATAGACATAAGGGTTTTCAAGGACAAAAATTTTCTGTTTGGCACAATCATAAGTTCATTCATAAACGTAATTCTGTATTCAACCCTGCTTCTTGTACCGATGTTTGTGCAGAGTCTTCTCGGCTACAGCCCATCAATGTCCGGTCTTGCAATGTTTCCAAGGGCAATCATCTGTTTTGCAGGCCTAATTATTGTTGGTGAAATATCAAAATATGTGGAATGCCGGTTGCTTGCTGCAATAGGGTTTATAATGATGGCAGCAGCTGTATTAATGTTGACCCAGATGAATCCGGAGTCTTCAATGGAAAGTATCGTGCTTCCGAACAT
>CANAXK010000014.1 GCA_947365485.1 uncultured bacterium | reverse complement strand
AAACACGTCATCTTGATGTATTCTTAAAGACGTTAATTCCAAGTACATGACATAAACATCTTTAAATAGTTTACAAAATGTAACAAAAGGAGGTTGAATGAACGCAGCGGAAAAAGAATTTATTTACAAAAACGTAGATGAAATTTGTGGCGATGCAGGAGAACTATATCATTTGATGAACATTCTTGAAGAAATTGTACCCGAATCAGACAACTTGACAGGTTGTGATATTTGCACATTATTAGTAGTTGTGGTGCGATTATCAAAAGAGCTTTCAGAAAAAGTAATTGATTTCAAAAAAGAACTTGGTATCTAGTTTTATTTTGTAATAAAATAGACTCAAGAGGATTTTAACCATGCCGGAAATTTTAGGAAACATACATTCAATAGAAAGCTGCGGGACTGTTGACGGGCCCGGAATCAGATTTGTAGTATTTACACAGGGCTGCCCGCTCAGATGCCAATACTGCCACAACCCTGACACTTGGGATTACAAAGGCGAGGCCAACAAAATGTCTGTTGACGAGATTCTTGCACAATACGACGGAGTGAAAGAATTTTGCGGAGGCGGGATTACTGTTACTGGCGGTGAGCCTCTTGTTCAGATTGATTTTGTAACAGAACTTTTTAAAAAGGCTTCAGAAAAAGGAATTCATACGGCTCTTGATACTTCCGGCTTGTTGTTTAACAAAGACAATACTGCGAAAATTGACGAGCTTTTGAAATACACGAGCCTTGTTCTTCTTGATATCAAACATATTGACGACGAGGAGCACAAGAAGCTTACACAGCATTCTAATAAAAACATATTGGAGTTTGCAAAATACTTATCAGAGATTAAAAAGCCAATGTGGGTTCGCCATGTTGTTGTTCCCGGAATAACTTTCAAGGAAGAGTACTTAACAAGACTCGGAGAATTTCTTGCAGGGCTTCACAACATAGCTGCGCTGGATGTTTTGCCATACCATGACATGGCAGTACCAAAATATGAGAACATGGGTTTGAAGTATGCATTGGAAGGCGTTTCGCCGCTAACACACGAGCAGGCAATGGAAGCGCGGAATATAATTATGAAGTCATACAAGGCAAAAAAAGAAAATTTACAAAAATAATACTCGTTAACTATTGAAATATAATTATATTTTTGGTAGGATTAATAATGTAAACCTACTTAATAAAAATTTACATTAACATTTCTTAACAATCCGGGGATTTACTGTTAAATTTTTTTGTGTGTGGTTTTTTATATATATAGAAGTTATGTGTGTAAGGAGTCGTTTATGAGAATTAACTCAATCAGTGCTGATTATGGTGCATTAAGAGCAAAGAATGTGCGCGGAGCAAAAGTTTCCGAGCCCCAAACCCCATCAACCAATCTTCCGGAAGGGATGTCGATGATTTCGTTCAAGAGCGGAAATCCAAGGCATATTGCCCATATTGTAATGGAAGAGCCTTTATTCGGTTTCTCCGGAGGTGGAGTCGGTACTGTATCTAACGATTACAACTTCTTAGACAAAAATGTAGACAAAGTCGTTAAATTTATACCTCTTTACAATCAAGAAGTAGAGTATAAAAAAGATTTCGACCAAAAAACAGGCAAAGAAAGAGCTCCATTAGCACAAAAAGTTGAAGTAAGATATGTTCCTCAGAATCTTCCGGCAGATCACCCGCTCAAAGGTCAGGAGGGTTCTGCTTTTGTTACATCTAAACCAATTGACAAAACAACAGACTTAGTCGAATTTCTAAAGAAAGAAAAAAAGAATGTATTTCTTCTTGATGAAGTAAAATCTTCTGAAATGTCCTGGGGTACAGAAGAAAATGTCCCTATAAAAATGTTTAAGGTTAGAAAAAACGACACCTTAAAAGATTTGATGACAAACAAAAAATACAGCAAGGAGTTGCAAGACAAATTAGAATTCGTATTCACCTTTGTTGACTCAACTGCCAGCATGCCAAAACCATATGCAGATGGTATGAGTTACGCAAGCTCTAATGGAACAGATTTAGAAAAAAGGTTTGCTTCCGGTTGGAAAGGTCAGGAGTACGTTAAGTTTGACAAAGCACTTGTTGAATTGATGCCGGGCTTAAAAGAAAAATATAATATTGATCCTAGATACATATTATGTTCTGATGGTCAATCAATGTTTACAATGCATTATGCTGCTCAGAAAAATGCTGCAGGAGACAGCTATTGGCTTGACAAATTTCTAGGTGGTGTCGGTCACAACATGAATGCAGGCTACGACCAACCAATGGGTGCTCGTCAGGCAATTGTCAACCTTGGAGCTACCAAAGAACAAATTAAAAAACTTGTTGAAAGCAAAGAATACATTGATGCTTTGAGAAATGGTGAAGAAGAAAAATTCTTACAAGAGACTGTATTGAAAAACTTTTACAAAGAAAAAAGCGGCATGAACGCCTTCATGGTACCAATCCATTATGGTATGAAGGGATATGTACCAATGCTTACAACTGTTTCAGAAGGATATCATGATTCAACAATTACGAATCCATTAGTATCTGCGCTTTACGAAGATTTAAAAGAACTTGATAAATTAGGAAGATACAAAGGTTTAACAAATCCGCTTATGGATCCGACTGTTTCAGGATATTTAAATAATGCATTATCAGATGGTTATAAAAATGACGTAAAAGTTAAGCTTGCAGATGGTTCTGTAGTTGATGTACAAAAATTCCTTATATTTGATAAAAATAAAAAAGGTGATGTAAAGCATATTAGAGAAATTAAACATCAGAATAAGATCAGTATCTTTGAAAGATTCAGCTCTAAGTTTATAGGTTCACAACTCTTTAATCAAGATAAAAACGAATGGGGCGCAGTTGATTCCGGACGCATGCATATCACGGCAGGAAAAGCTGATAGAAAAGCTAAAATTTATGGAGCTATAAAAAATGACTATGTTACTAAGCTTAAAAAAGGCGAAGATGTAAAATTAATAGTCAGCTGGGGACGCGGTGATTTGCAAAAAGGTATGGACACCGTTATTGATTCATTTGTTAAATATGTTGAAAAAACAAAGGATCCAAATGCTGTCCTTATCATGGGTGGTTCAATGGAAAATGATGAAGCTAAGGCTGTAGTAGAGAAATTCAAATCTCTTATGTATCGTCCAGACCTGGAAGGCAGAATGGTATTAATGGACGGCTGGACTCCGGGCAAAGACTTTTCACTGGCTGGTGATGTTGCACTTCTTCCATCCAGATTTGCTCCGTGCGAGCTGACAGACTTAGAAGCCAAAAAATATCATTGTACTCCGGTAGTGCCAAATGTACAAGGTATGGCTCAAAAGAACTTTGACCCGTCAATACCTGCTGAAGCAAAACTTGCTGATGGATACAAAGGTAAGCATGAATTTTATATGACAGAAGAAGAAGCTTTCAAATCTGCGAATGAAAATGCTCAAAAAGAATTTAAAGCAATAAAAGACAAACTTGTTAGCAAGATAAAGAAAGATTACCAAGGAGCGGTTGGTGATCCAATGCCGGAAGAATTGTTCAAAAGCACATTAGAAGGCAATGGTGATTACAAGAAAGCTTTAAGAACTCTGAGAGATTCTGTTATTTCTGATGAAATGGCTGATTGTCTTGAACGAGCTTTGATTAAAGACAGAGATAGCAGTATTGCTGAAACAATTTATAAAAACCAATTGAAAGACACAACATGGTTTGGCAACGGATGGTTAAGCAAAACTGGAAAACACTCTGGTGACTTGTACTGGGATTGGCATTTCAATAATAAGGGTAAAAACATTTCAAAAGCAGACCTTATACAACTCGACTTTTCAGGTCTGCACGAAGCACCGACTTCTGCTCAAGGTGGCAGCAAAATGAATAAATTGAAAGCCTGGATGCATTCACATAAAAAAGCTGCGATTATCACAGGCAGTGTTATCGGACTCGCAGGTTTAGGTTACGCAGGCTACAAGAGTGGCTGGCTCTCTCCGAAGTTCAGGGATGAGAAAAAGCATGGGCACTTGTCTTGTATGGGATAGGATAAACTAAAAAAGAAGGGAAAATGAAAACTTCCCTTCTTTTGTTTTAAGGAGGTATTAATGGCTACTATTGACAAACTTAACAAAGCATTGAGCTATACTTCACGGGGAAATAAATTTGTATACCACCCACAGCAAATACAGAACTTTTTAGAACAAAAAGGAAACAGTATTATTTCTGCCCACATTGCACCAACTAATGCTTGTAATCTGAATTGCAGTTACTGCAATCAGTCGAACAGAACAAAAGGTGCGTTTTTGAGTTTGGACACAATAAAAAATTTTGTTGATGCCTTAAAAGAGCGCGGGCTACAGGCAGTTATTGTTACCGGGGGTGGAGAGCCAACTACTTATCCAGATTTCAATAAATTGATTAATTGGTTAAAAGACAAACAACTAAACTTGGCGCTAATTACAAACGGCACCAACGATAGATGCGGTAAAGAAACAGTTAATACTTGGGATGCTTTTTCATGGATAAGAGTAAGTCTTAATTTTCTAAACAATAAATTAAGACCTGTAAAAATTCCTGAAACACAGGGTGGAAAAGTTGGTTTTTCTTTGGTGTACAAAAATCAAGACATGGACATGTTTAGACAGGTTGCCGATATTGCTGACAGGTATAATGCTCGTTACGTGAGAATCTTGCCGGATTGTTGCACATCCACAGAACAAATCAACAAAGAACGAGCTGAGCTTAACGAAATTATTGATAAGCTCGGTAACAAAAGGTTCTTTGTTCAGGAAAAAGTACCTTCACCGGCTATCTTAAAGGAATGCCACCAATCAAGATTAAGACCTTTTTTACTTCCTGACGGAACAGTCGCTCCTTGTGATTGTTATATGTTGAATAAAAAAGCTAATGGAGAATACTATAAAACTTTACCCGAACATTTCAATCTTGCGCCAGATACAAAAAATCCAGCAAGTTATGTCGAGTATTTGGACAGAAAATTCACACCAGGATTTAATCCAATTCATGATTGCAATGGCTGCGGATTTACAGAAAACAACCAAATACTGGAAGACTTGATACAAATGCACAATAAATATCCGGAAGAAAAAGTTGACAAATTATTCGCACGGCTTGGATATTTTCCAGAAAATGGAGTAAAAGACATTGACTTTGTCTAAAAGTTTTATCTTTCATGCTAAAATAAATTTATGATTATTAAAACATTTATTGAACCGCCGATTGATAACAACAACTATTTACTCATTGACGAGGAGTCAAAAGAGGCTGCGCTAGTTGATTGTTCGGCTGTGGACGACAGGATTGCGGAAGAGCTTGACGCGCAGGGCGCGAAGCTTAAGTACATTTTGCTTACGCATGGACATTTTGACCATGTGGCAGGGATTAGGCCGGATATGGGACAAACCCTCACCCCAACCCTCTCCCTAGGAGAGGGAGCACGCACTCAACTCGTCATGCACAAGTCTGATTTGGATTGGCTTAAGAAGACCAACCAGTATTTGCCGATGTTTGGAATGCCGGAGATTACGATTCCGGAGATTGATATTTTTGTGAAAGACGGGGACATTCTCAAGCTCGGAGAAAGCGAGATAAAAGTTATTCACACGCCGGGGCACACGCAGGGTGGGGTTTGCTATCTCGTTGACGGGAAGTTGTTTTCCGGTGATACAATCTTCAGGGAATCTGTCGGGCGTTGTGACCTCGAAGGCGGAAACTTTGACCAGATTGTAGAAAGTATCACGAACAAAATTTTCACCTTGCCGGAAGATGTTTTGATTTATCCGGGGCATGGAAGAATGACTTCGGTGGGTTGGGAAAAAGAGCATAACAGGTTTATGTAAGAGGGATAAACCCCTCACCCCGTTTTTCTGATACTCAAGCACAGCTTTCGCATCGAAAAACTACCCCTCTCCCACACAGGGGCGAGGGGCGCAATACTACAACGGCATTGTCGTAATATCAGTATACGCAGAAAGCAGCCTGTTTCTTACCTGAATCGCCATCTGCATGCTCAAAGAAGCTTTTTCTGCAGCTATCATCGCGTCGTGGATACTTGTTGACCCGCCAGAAGCAATGTCTTCCTGCATGAAATCAGCTTCCATCTTCGCTTTGTTAACCGAGTTCAAGCCGTTTGAGAACGCATTTCCCATCTGGGTAGCAAAATTCCCGAGCCCTACAGGGTCGTGTTTGTCTCTTAGCGGAGATTTTGTTGCGGTCTGGAGCGCTTCTTCAAAATCAGGCATGTCTTTATCAACTTCAAACGACGCACTTCCCTGCAAAAACTTGTTGTAATCGTCTATTGCATTAGTGTTATAGCTCATATTCATCGGGCTTATGCCTGTTGAAAACTCCATTTTTTATACTCCTTAAAATTAAATATTCATCGCGCTCTGCATCATTGTCTTGACGTTCTCTGCAACGGTTGCGTTAGCTTCGTAAGCCTTAGAAGCAGAAATCATGTCCACCATCTCTTCTACAATATTGATGTTTGGCAAATCAACATAACCTTCCTCGTCAGCGTCCGGATGAGAAGGGTCGTAAATAGTCTTAATCCCGTTTTCTGATTCGTAAATCTGGTCAACCTGCACCCCGCCCGTAAGCATTCCGTTATTGAGTGCAACATTAGCGTTGATAAGCATGTTGCCCGTTCTCGGGTCGAACTGAGCGTCAGGGCTGTTGCTTGAAAAATTGGAGAACCCGCGGTTAATGTTGTCCTCGTAGATTGCTCTGAAAGACACGTCTTTTTTTATGTAAACCCCTTTTCCTCCATCAGGACGGCGGGTTGTGTTTACGTTTGCAATGTTACTCGCAACCGTGTCCATTTTCACCCTCTGGGCTGTCATACCTGAGCCTGCAATATCAAATACGTTAAAACTCATCTATCTTCCCCCTACTGTCCCCTGATAACTTCTGAAATCCCGGCAAATGAACGCCTTTCCAGATTCGAAAGCACCATGTACCTTGTACCCGTCTTAGTTAAGTCCATCATTTCACGCTCCAGCTCAACGTTGTTGCCGGTAGCGTCTGTCCCGCTGTAAACATCAGTCACAACCTGCGGGTTAAACTGCTCAAAAGTATTTGACTGCAGGTACGCTTTCTCCTGCAAAGTCGGAGTTCTGTAAGTATGAACTTCGCCTGTAAAAACATCCACCATTGGAGGTTTGTAGTCAATGCTGTTCTGACCTTTGATATAATCCTTGAGGTCTTCGTTTTCCATTATTTCAGATAGCTGGCTCTCAAACGCAACTTCTTTTCTTTGAAACCCCGGAGTCATGACGTTCGCAATGTTGGACGCAACAGCGTGCTGCCTTTGCATAAGCCCGTCCATCCCGAGTCTTGTAATCTCCATTGTTCTTGATGTAATTAAATCCATAATCTCACCTTAAACTAAGCCTATCCGGATTACGAACTCTGTGTAATCCTCCCCTGTGTGCTCCAATTTGAGCTGCCCGAGCTGCTCTTCCATTGACTTTTTGCAAATCGGAAGCCCCAGACCTGAGCCGCCAATCTTTGTTGTAAACCCTTTTTCAAAGATTTTTTCCGGCGCGTCGATTTTTCCTGCGTTGTCTGAAACTCTGATTAGCGCAAAGTCACCATCTTTTTCTACCTTGATTTTAATATACTTACCACTTTTAAGGGCATCTTCCTCTTCAAACCCGAAAGCCTCCACTGCGTTCTTCACAAGGTTAATCAAAACTGCTGTTAACTTGTTTTCATCAGCTAGAATCCTCAAGTCTGAATTGTTTTCAATAATATACTCAATATTCTTGCACTCAAAGTACACTTTCGTCAAATCAACTGCAGATTCAATGATTTCTCTAAGCCTATGCGGCTTAAGCTCGTTTGTCTCCGTTAACTTAAGCGAAATAAGTGAATTACCAGCCATTTTCACAGCCTTTGTAATACAATTCAGCGCGTTTGAGATTGTCTCTTCTTCAATCCCCTGCTTTGCGCAGTATTTTCTGATAATTTCTGCGTACAAATCGCATATAGAAAGCTGGTTCTTAACCTCGTGCGCAACTTCTCTCACGCCTGTTTCTGCATAGCTTGATTTTTTTTCAGGTGCGCCGCTCTGGTATTCCGCAAACCCGAGAACAGCGTCGCGACTAGCTTCATCCATGTTACTGACAAGACGTCGTATTGAGGAGTTTAAAAGGACATTGTCACGTCTGTCAGGCTTAAATTTTTCCTGAAACTTCGCAATATCGACTATTACATTTCTATTAATTATGTCCAACGCTTCGTTTTGCAGCTTTGAATTGTAAATTGAATAGTAACGCACAGTCGAGTCGCTGTCGGTATTTGAATCCCAGAGAATTATCGCAACAAATCTGTGAGTGAGCACACAGAGAAATTCTGTATTCGCCCAGACTTTCTCTCGCAGATTTCCGCTCTCGTCAGAAAAATCGTACGTTTCGACATCCGAAAATTCCAATCGCTTAATCAGCCCCATAACCCCCTGACGGTTTGTGATTCTGTGAAGCACAACACCGGGCTCGGGATTATCTAGAAGCGGTTCGAGGACAGCGCGCATCAGGGCGCGAAGCGCCTGTTTTGAAAGAAACTTATTTTCCTGTGATTCAATAAGCTCTTTTAGATAGTTTTGCTGTCTTACGATTTTTTTCATCAATTTACCCTAGGTTAAACCGCAACTTTAACTTTCTTTGTCAAGAAGCCGTTGTTAATAGCATAAAGAACTGCCTGTGTTCTGTCATTTACCTGCAATTTTTGGAAAATGTTGTTTACGTGCGTTTTAACTGTTGTTTCAGAGATAAACAACTTGTTTGCAACGCCCTTGTAAGTAATACCCTGCGTAAGCAATTCCAAAACCTCTTCTTCTCTTTGTGTAAGATAATTGAGCAGGTTTTCTTCTTCGATTTCAGGTTTTACGTTTTCTTGTCTGAATGTTTGTTGGAAATACTCAAAGAATCTTGAAGAAAGCGCAAGCGGAAGATAGATTTTTCCGTTTAGAACTTCTTCGATTGCGTAGATTAATTGAGCGGATGCCATAGTTTTAAGCACATAGCCTTTTGCGCCGATTTTCATAGCTCTGAAGATTAAATCAGCATCATCGTAACCTGAAAGCGCCAGAACTTTTGTATCCAGCCCGAGCTTTTCGATTTCGATAATACCTTGCAACCCGTCGCGTTCCGGCATATTCATATCAAGAAGCACGATATCCGGCTGGTATTTTTTAATCAGATTAAGCCCAACGGTAATGTTGGTTGCAATACCTACTACGTCAAAAGTCCCTTCGATGTTCAACAGTTCTCTGATTCCGGCTAAGTGTTCATAATTGTCATCAATCAAAAGCACCTTGGACTTCTTCTTAAACTCACGTCTCATACTCTCTCTCCCTTTAAACTTTATCGGGCAAAAACCCGTTCCTCATTTTTATATAGTGTCTACACTATGTATATTACATTCTTTTAGAGGATATTTTCATCAATAGAATGATTAATTTTAGTGTATTTAAGGTAGATTGATGGATATAGACCACTTGGTCTAAAAGAGGGTAAATATTAAGACGGCGAGCGGGGTTGAAGGCATGTCAAGTAGGATTTTTTATTTTAGGGCAAGAGGTGTAGAGGCGCGGAAGTGGAATCGTGCAGATGGAGGAAAAGGTAAGTTTTTTGTGGTGGAGCAAGCTCCACCCTACTTTTGCTTGTTTAATAGATTCTCAAATTCTATCAATACACGCTGAAATTTTTCTAAAATCACACTAATAATACAAGTTATATGACCGTAGTCCTTGCCATCTAAATAACACAGGTCTAAGGCCTCCTGCTCAATTTCTGTCATATTGTATAAAGCTGATAAGTCCTTGTGCAGCCGTGATAAAATTTTATAATTTTTTGATTTTTTTGTTCTGTACATATTAGCCCTCCCTTTAACTATTAAAATCATACAAAATAAACTACCCTATTAGTCCGCATTTACGGACTCCCTCTTCCTCCCAGCCCTTCCCTATGCTATAATCATCCTATGAAAAAGATTATTTCGTCATTTCTGGACCTAATATACAGAAAGCGATGCTACATTTGCGGCTCGTCCAAATACTCACTAAAAATGTGCCCGAAATGCTACGCAGAACTATCTTACGCAGGATTCAAAGCGCAAAGAATCATTCACGGCGTAAACATCTACTCCTGTGCCGTTTACGAAAAGACGCTCCAAAAACTAATCAGGGGGCTCAAATACCACAAGCAAAAAGACTTAGCCTACTACCTTGCAAAATTCATGTACGAATACTTTGAAAAGCTTGGAGACAAGCGCGTGTTTCAGGTCGTTCCTGTGCCGCTCCACCCCAAGAGGCTCAAGCAGAGGAAGTACAACCACATGGCGCTCGTTGCAGAAGAGTTTTGCAAATTATCCGGAAATGTTCCAAACTACGAGCTAATCACGAGGGTCAAGGACACAAGACCTCAATACAAGCTTACAAGAAATCAGAGGATGGCGAATCTTTCAGAGGCGTTTGAGGTTGACAAGTCAAAGGATTTGAAAATGCCTGTTCTGATTATCGACGACATTTGTACGACCGGTGCGACTTTTGAAGAGATGATTGCGACTTTACAAAAAGGCGGGATAAAAGAAATTGTTTGTCTTGCAGCTTCGAGCCCAAATATTTAAAAAATATGTTAAAATAATAATATAGAGAAATGTGAGCGTCGAAATATGTTTAAAAAGAACCCTAAAACAAATATGGAATCCGAAATTGTCGAGCAGGCAAGAATCATTCCGTACATTCTTACAAAGTACATCAACCCTCAGAGTGGAGAAATCAACATTGATTTACCGGATAACATAACCAAAATTGTGCTGGTTGCAAGCGGCTCGTCCTATCATTGCGCAAGGTTTGCTGTTGATTTAGTGGAAAAGATTTCCAAAATCGAGACCCGCGCAATCTATTCAAGTGAGTTTCTTTTAAAAAACATCATCCCGCACGACGAGAACACGCTCTACATTTTCATAACCCAGTCCGGCGAGACCAGTGACACGATTAAATCCGCGCAAAGGGTCAAAGAGAGTTCAAGTCTCCCGACGCTTTGCATTACAAACAACGAAAACTCGTCCATCTGGAACATGTGCGACTACAGAGTTGCCTGCCATGCCGGAGCCGAAGAAGGGGTTGCAGCAACAAAGTCATTCACATCCCAGATGCTCTGTCTGATTCTGATTTCGCTCAAGCTTGTTGAAAATGTCCACACAGACGGAGCGACAAAAACTTACAAGGAATCCTTGAGCAGGCTTCCGCAGATTGTAGAAGCTGCGTTTGAAAAGCGTCCGCAAATCCGCAAGCTTGCAAGAGTTCTTGCAAAGGAAAACGTGGTTGTGATTACAGCTGACGGGATTTCCTACTCGCTTGCAAAAGAGACCGCGCTCAAAATCAAGGAGACTTCTTACAAAAACATAAGTGCCGCGATTCTTGGCGAGTTCATGCACGGCCATGTTGCTGTTCTCAACAACAAAAAATCAACCCTGATATACATTGCAGTAGACAAGATTCTGGAGCGTTCTGTTTCGAACCTCAACAAGATTATGTCGGATTACAAACCGCGTCTTGTTGTAATCGGGCCGGCAGGAGATGAAATCAAGCCGGATTACAACATAAATATTGTTTGCGAGAACGAAATCCAGCAGCTTTTTGCAAACATAGTCGTTTCCCAGCAGCTTGCATTGGAAATCGCGTTAAAGCTTAAGCGTAACGTTGACCATCCACGTGGGTTGCACAAGATTTTCAGGGGATAATTAAATTGCAAGCGCCGCGTTATCTCTGTGTTCAATCACATTACGGACATAGTTGTAATAATCGTTTTTGTACCCGTATTTTTCAATCTTTGAAAGAAGTTCGCTTTTTGAGATGAACCCTTGATTGAACGCAATTTCTTCAAGGCAGGAAATTTTAACCCCTTTATTAAGTTCCATTGTCTGAACAAACAGGCTCGCTTGCAGCATAGAATCGTGCGTTCCGGTATCAAGCCATGCAAACCCGCGGCCAAGGATTTCAACATTGAGTTCGCCCATCTCAAGATAGAGCTTGTTCAAATCCGTAATTTCGAGTTCGCCTCTTTGGGAAGGTTTTAGCTGTTTTGCAAGCCCGCACACTCTGTTATCATAGAAGTAGAGCCCTGTTACAGCGTAGTTTGACTTTGGATGAGCCGGTTTTTCTTCAAGAGAAATAGCCTTGTTGTTTTCGTCAAACTCAACCACCCCGAATCTTTCCGGATCCTTAACAGTATAGCCGAAGACAGTAGCGCCAGAATGTTTTGCAAGCGCGTCCTTCATGAGGGTTGAGAACCCGTGTCCATGGAAAATATTATCGCCGAGAATAAGCGCAACGTCGTCCTCCCCGATAAAATCTTCTGCAATCAAAAACGCGTCTGCAATCCCGCGCTGCACGTACTGAATCTTATACTGGAGTCTAAGCCCGTATTGTGAGCCGTCGCCAAGAAGTTTTATAAAATTATCATAATCTGTTTCGTTAGTGATAATCAGGATATCTTTAATTCCTGCAAGCATTAGTGTTGACAGGGGGTAATAAATCATCGGTTTATCATAAATCGGGAGCAAAATTTTAGAAATCGGCTGTGATGCCGGATACAATCTGGTGCCTGCTCCTCCTGCTAATACAATCCCTTTCATTTATACTCCCTTCTGATTTATTATTTCTTAAAATCCTTCAACGCGTTTTCCACGCAGGCATTGTCCATCAGGCAAGCCGGCGGAACCTGAAGCGCAAGTTTTTTCTTCTGGTTCAAAAGTACGACATATGGAACAAAGCTTCCGCGGTACTGGCTCATAAGCTGGTAGCCGTATTTAGATGAAGCGTCGACCTTAACAAAAGCATACTGCTTGTCATACATTTTTGACAATTTATTATAGCGCGGAGAGAACTTTGTGCAATATCCGCACTGCGGTGTATACAAATATAGAAAAACGTTATCGTTTTTTGTAAACGCGTTTTCAAGCTCGCCTGCAAAGCAAGGGAGCATTCCAATAATTGATAAAATTAATAAACACTTTTTAAACATGATTTGATGATATCACTGACGAGGTCCAATTGCAAGTAATACATGCAGGCTATTGGAGGATAGTATTGTCAAGCGCTTGACTTTTCCAATCCAATAATTAAACCTGTAGTATGACTAAAGATTACTACAAAATTTTAGACATTACGGAGCTTAGCAGTCAGGACGAAATCAAAACCGCTTACCGCCATCTTGCGCGCAAGTGGCACCCCGATGTTGCAGGAAATTCACCTGACGTTATTGCAAGATTCAAAGACATCAACGAAGCCTACCAGATTCTCTCTGACAGGACAAAAAAAGCCGATTATGATACCGCAAGAAGGTTCTATTCTTACGCATCAGGAAGCAAGAAGAGCGATTACAAGACAACCGGCACAGAAAAAAAGAAGTCTGAAAAGGCAGGCGAAGATAAAAGAGGATTCTCATTCAACTGGGAAGAGTTTATCGCGAAAAAGTACCGCGAAACTCAGTTCAAAAAAGAAAAAGAAGTCAAAACTCCAAAAAGGGGAGAGGATGTTTATTCTGATATAGAGATTTCTATATTCGAGGCAATGAGCGGAACAAGCAAGGTTATCAACATGCTTCAAACCCACATCTGCCCGAATTGCAGCGGGAGAAAATTTGTTAACGGCGCCCAGTGCTCATTCTGCAAGGGGAAAGGCGAAACCTCGACTTACAAAAGATTCAATGTAAAAATCCCCGCAGGAATCAAGGACAAATCTAAAATCAGGCTTTCAGGCGAAGGTGACAAAGGCTTATACGGCGGAAGTAACGGCGATTTGTATCTCACAATCCACATCCGCGAGCCGAAGAATTACAAAACAGACGGGCTCAACATTCTAAAAACCTTGCCAATAACACCTTATGAGGCGGTTTTGGGTGCAAACATCAGCGTTCCGACAATGAAGGGCAATGTTTCCTTAAAGATTGCTCCGAACACGCAAAACGGGCAGAAGATTCGTTTGAGCGGGTGTGGCATCGTGCAAAATAACAAGGTTGGTGATATGATTGTTACAGTGGAAATTCAGATTCCAAAGACTATAACAAACGAGGAAATCAGCCTTTACAAGAGATTGCAGGAGATTTCTTCAAGCACGATACGAGAGGAATAGGCTTCAGGTGAAAATTAAAGAGATTTTTACATCGATTCAGGGCGAAGGGCCTTATGTAGGGTACAAGCAGCTGTTTATAAGGTTTTGCGGCTGTAATTTGAATTGCGATTATTGCGATACGGAATTTGACGCAGCTGATTCCAAAGACTATTCTGTTTCTGATTTAATACGGATTGTGGATGAAAACAAAGATTGTCATTCCGTTTCTTTAACAGGCGGAGAGCCGCTTTTACACACAGAGTTTTTGAAAGAATTTCTGTCACATTGCAGCCTTCCTGTGTATCTTGAAACAAACGGGATTTTAGCCCAAAGGCTCAAAGAAATCATTGATTACGTGACTTACATTTCAGCAGACATAAAGCTTCCTAGTTGCACAGGGCTGGAGCCAAAGTGGGAGGAGCACGATAAGTTTTTTGATGTAGGGAAAAGTAAGGAGCTTTTTGCAAAAGCTGTTTTCGATTCAGGAATTACTGACGAAGAAATCAAAAGTGCGGCTGAACTTTGCAAAAAATACAACATAGAGCTTGTTTTGCAGCCCATGATGCAGGGAAAAGCGCCAAGTGTTAGTTCAGAATTTATGACAGAGACTCTGGATAAATTTCTAAAGATTTATCCTAGAACAAGGCTAATTCCGCAGGTGCATAAGTTTATTGATGTTGTTTAAGATTTTTTTGTGATAAACTAACTGTATTATGAAAAGGAAACCAATTATTGCAATCGTGGGTCGCCCGAATGTAGGCAAATCCACCTTCGTTAACAGATTAGTCGGAAAGCGCCAGTCAATTGTAGACGACCAGCCGGGAGTCACACGTGACAGGATTTATTTTGATGTGGAATGGCTCAACAAACAGTTCACAGTTATTGACACAGGCGGAATCGTTCCGGGTGATGAGGACGAAATAATGGTTTCTATCTACGACCAGGCAAAGATTGCCTGCGAAGAAGCTGACAAAATCATATTCATTGTTGACGGTATCGAGGGCGCAACCCCTGTTGACATGGACATTGCAAACATTTTAAGACAATCTGGCAAGCCTGTTTTTCTTGCGGTGAACAAAGTTGATTCACACAACCAGATTACGATGCTCAGTGATTTCTATTCGCTTGCAATCGGAGAGCCTATTGCAATATCAGCGCTTCACGGTTCAGGCGGAGTTGGCGACCTTTTAGAAGAAGTGATCTCTGATTTTGAAGAGGATGACAATATAGAAGAAGACACCACAATCAAGATTGCGATTGTAGGGCGTCCAAACGCTGGCAAGTCTTCGATTGTAAACGCGCTTCTCGGAGAAAAACGCGTTATTGTTTCAGACATTTCAGGCACAACACGCGATAGCATTGACTCTCGTTTGACTTACAACGAGCAGGACTTTGTAATCATTGACACAGCCGGCATAAGAAAAAAGGCAAAGGTTGATTATGGAGTAGAAAAATTCGCGGTAGATAGGGCAATACGTTCGATTCGTGAGTGTGATGTTGCTCTTATGGTAATTGACGCAACAGAGGCAATAAACGGGATTTCTGACCAGGACAAGAAGATTGCCTCAATAATCACGGACGCAGGCAAGGGTATGGTAATTGCAATCAACAAGTGGGATCTAGTTGAGGACAAGAAGTCGAACACTATCAACAAGTTTGAGCAAAAAATCGCACATGAGATTCCGTTCCTTGATTACATACCGAAGATTTACATAAGTGCTGTTACCCACCAGAGGTTGAACCAGATTTTCACCCGCGTAACAGAGGTTCAGGCAGAGCGTTCAAAACGTGTATCAACAGGGCTTTTAAACAAGGTTGTAAATGAGGCTTACGCGCTCAATCCACCGCAGACGATTCGCAACAAGCGGTTAAAAATTATGTACTCAACACAGGCTGCGATTGAGCCGCCGACATTTATTCTGTTTGCCAACAACGAGGAGTTGTTAAAGGACCATTACAAGCGGTATTTAGAGAACAAACTCAGAGAGGCGTTCGGATTCACGGGGACTCCGATAAGGATATCGGTAAGAACCCGTTCTGAAAAGAAAAAGAGCCGTTAAGGCTCATGGAATTAAGAATAGTTGGAAGTATGAAAAAGATTTAATACAATTATTAAATCTAAAAAAATCTAAAAATACTATTGGTTATTTGGGCTATATAAGTTAACTTTTATTAACTTGTTCTTGCATATAAAACCTTCTCATGTTAGAATAAACCTGTTGGACTACCAAAAGTAAGCTTTTCAATGAGCGCAAATTAATTTGGCAAGCAACGAGTACTGGACAAGGGTGCCGGAAAGGGCTGGACGTATAGGCGCTAAGAATACAAGCGATTGAACAATTCCAAAGGCAAAACACCCGACTCATTTACAACACCACTGTCCGCAAGAAAAAAGGATAAACAAATGAACACAGATCCAATAGCAGATATGCTAACAAGAATCAGAAACGCTAACGTTGTTTCTCATCCGTCAGTAGAAATGCCTTCTTCAAAATTGAAAGTTGCTTTAGCAAAGGTTTTGAAGTCTGAAGGTTTCATCACTGACTACTCTGAAAGAGCAGAAGGACACTTCAAGTACTTAACAATTGAGTTGAAGTATGACGAAGCTAACAAGCCTGTTATCACTAACTTGAAAAGAGTTTCCAAGCCTGGTTTAAGAAATTACTGCAAGGCTAAGAATCTTCCGCAGGTTTTGGGTGGTTTAGGCGTTGCAATCGTTTCAACAAGCAAAGGTTTATTGACTGACAGAAAAGCTAGAAAAGAAAATCTTGGCGGCGAAATTCTTTGCTACATTTATTAATGTTATAGCGGGTTCAATTGACAGAAAAGCCCGTTCACACAAAGTGGTGCTGAATTAGGTGTCACGCAACAAAAAGGAGAAAATTAATATGTCACGTATTGGTAAAAAGCCTATTGAAATTCCATCAGGCGTTGAAATTAAAATAGATGGAAATGTTATAACAGCAAAGGGTCCTAAAGGGACTGAATCAGTTACTTTCAGAGATGAAGTAAAGGTTTCTGTTGCTGATAACCACATTATCGTTGAGCCAAACTCTAACGATAGAAAAACCGGTGCTTTACACGGTTTGTTCAGAACGCTTATTGCAAACGCTGTACACGGTGTTTCACAAGGGTTCGAAAAGAAATTAGAAATCGTTGGTGTTGGTTACCGTGCTAACATGGAAGGTTCT
>CANAXK010000013.1 GCA_947365485.1 uncultured bacterium | reverse complement strand
AAAAACGTGAAGACACCCACAGAATGGCAGAAGCTAACAAAGCGTTTGCTCACTATAGATATTAATATTAGATATTTATATAAACAAAGATGCCGGACTAAAGCCCGGCATCTTTGTTTTATTTATTATTAAATTTTAAATACCCAACTTATCTGCAATTTTCTTGAGCTCATCAAGGTTTTCAAGCTTAAATTCATGAATCTTGCTTCCTGCAATAACCTCTTCAAACTGCTTGTCCAGCTTTTCACCAACTTTTGCAGCTGCATAAAGAGTTGACATCTGATTGTCGGACGGATGTTTGAGAACACCTTCCTTAAGATGAGGCATCATCAATTTAAAAGTATTACTCACTTTTACATAAGACAACATGCCATCCTTATGTTCATTGGTCAAGAGATAAAAAGAGTGCATATCTTTATTAAGCGGCTTTTTTAGCTTTGTGCCGGTATTTTGCTCAAGCCATTCTATAGAATAACCCATTTTGTTTAACAAAGATTCACACAGTGCGTACGAACGGCTCTCCAACTGCGTGTAAATCTTGCTGGTTCTCTTCCCTCCTAAGCCTAAAAGTGTTAACAAATTCTCCATAAGACGCCCGAAAATGAATCCGCTTCCCGTAGTCTTGTCAACGGCTTTGCTAAATTCTTTTGAACACATCCTAAAGTTTTCCGGGTTATAAAACACTTTTTTAGGAATCTGGATAAGATTTACCTGCCCGAAATTAGGCTGATAGGATTTTGGTGGAGTTGAGATTTGCATATTTTTGTTCCTTTCATTATTACTATACTCATAGTAAAACACCTCAACCTAAAAATTGCTGCCCTGCCCTGCCCTGCCCTGCCCTGCCCTGCCCTGCCCTGCCCTGCCCTTAAGCATTATGGCTGGCATTGAGGCAAAAATAAACTCATATTTACAAAACTTAATAATTGTAGAAATGGAAGGAGGATTAGAAACTATATACCTAGTTTGTCTGCAATATTTTTGAGCTCATCGAGGTTTTTGAGTTTAAATTTATGGATTTGGCTTTCCGCAATGACTTCATCAAATTGTTGGTCTAGTTTTTCACCAGCTTTTGCACAAGCATAGAAATCCGACATTTCATTATCTTGTGGAAACTTTAGTGTTCCTTCCTTAATATAATGAAGCATTATTTTAGAAATATTAGTCCATTTTAGAGCAGGCAGCACCCCATCTTTATGTTCTTTAGTCAGGACATAAAAAGAGTGCATATTTTCATCAAGAGGCTTCTTCAACTTTGTGCCTGTGTTTCGTTCAAGCCATTCAATGGAATAACCAGCTCCTTCCAACAACTCATCACACATGCTGTAAGAGCGGCTTTCCAATTGTGTATAAATCTTACTAGTTTTCTTGCCGCCAAGCCCCAAAGTCACAAGCAAATTCTCAACAAAATGCCCGAGAAAAAAACCGCGTCCTGTAGCCTTCTGGAGAGCTTTGCCAAATTCTTTTGAGCATTGACTAGAAACTTCCGGATCCTCAAAAGCTTTCTTTGAAATCTGGATAAGATTCACCTGCTTAAAATTCGGCTGTGGGATCTGAAAAATATTAGAAACTCGCATACGTACCTTTCAAAAAATTCACTCTTTTTAAAACTTTATCCCGTTCGCCCAATCCCTCGCAAACATTTCGCCCTTGCCTTCCGGCTTAATTTTTATCAAACGCAGATAGCCGTTTCCGGTTTTTACGTCAATCCCGTGTTTTGAAATGTCGGCAAACTCACCAACCGAAACGCCCTTGTCTTCAGCTGTTTCAAGAGGTTCGGTTTCCAAAACTTTGATTATTTTATCCCTAAATTCAAAATACGCGCCCGGACATTTGTAAACCCCGCGCACAAGGTTGTGAATCTCTTCCGCTGATTTTGTCCAGTCGATTTTGCACTCCTCTTTTTTCAACTTGTCTGCAAAACAAACCCCGTCTTCGCATTGCGGAGTCGGCTTAAGTGTGCCTTCCTGAATACCAATCAGGGTTTTTTCCAAAAGCTCAGGAGAATTGTTCGCGCATAGTTCAAACAACTCAACGCAGTTCATTTTTTTAGGAATCTCAATCGGGTAAGTCATGCAAATATCGCCGCAATCGAGCCCGAGTTCTGTAATCATTGTACAGATTCCGGTTTGTGTATCGCCGTTTATAATCGCGCGCTGGATAGGGTTTGCGCCGCGGTATTTCGGAAGCAGAGATACGTGAAGATTGATGGTCTCATATTTTGGTATATCAAGAACTTCCTGCGAAAGAATCTGGCCGAATGCGAATGTTACAAAGAAATCCGGCTTAAGTTCGCGAAGCGCCTCAATGGTTTCCGGCTCTTTTCTTATTGATTTTGGCTGGAAAACTTTTATTCCGTGCTTTTGTGCAAACTGTTTTATCGGGCAGGCTGTGAGTTTATGCCCGCGTCCTGATGGTTTGTCAGGCTGGGTTACAACAGCAAGTACACTGAATTTGTCCGAGTTATAAAAATGTTCCAGAGATTTTAAACCAATATCCGGTGTGCCGAAAAATACTATATTAATCACGTTTAATTCTTGCCTTCCTTCTCAACTTTTTCTTTCAAAAGCTCATCGATTTTTTCTGAAAGTTCGGGCTCGTCAAGGATTCTTTCCACTTCCAGAGGCGGGAGATTAAACTTTTTCAAAACCTCTTCTGCTTCAAACCTGTTAATCACGTGGTCTACAAAAAGCACACCGTCAAGGTGGTCAAATTCGTGCTGAATTGCACGCGCAAGAAGGGTCCCGTCTTTTGCTTCCAGAACAAAAGAGCGTCCGTTTCTGTCAAGCGCCTTAACCATAACATTTGCGTATCTTTTCACATCCGTAAACGCTTCCGGAAAGCTCAAACAGCCTTCGTGGCTAATGCATGCGCCTGATTTTTTGATAATCTTCGGGTTGATGAACACAATCGGGTTCAGAGGCTCATCGCCTGTTGAAACATCGATTACAAAAATACGGTAGTTTTCTCCAATCTGCGGAGCTGCAAGCCCTACGCCGTTTTGAGCGTACATTGTGTCGAGCATATCTGCAACAAGGTTTTTAACCTTTTGCGACACCTTATGAACTTCTTTAGACGGCTGCCTGAGAGACGGCTCGCCATATCTAACAACTTTTTTTATTGACATAACTTAAATCCTTTTCTTACATTTTAGCATAAAAGCTTTATTTTTTCAGAGTCCACAGGTCTTTCTGGAACAGAACCAAAAACGGTATCAATTCAAGACGACCGGCAAGCATGCCGATAATAAGTATAAATTTTGTTGAAGTATGCAGAGTCTCAAAGTTTCCCAGAGGCCCGATTATCTGCCCCAATCCCGGCCCGATGTTTCCGACAGAAGCCACTACGCCCGTAATTGCAAGCACCGTGTTTTGCTCAATTATTGCAATCAAAAACGCTGAAATCACCACAAGCGCAAAATAGAAAGACACAAACATCAGGGTTTGGTAAAGAATGTCCTTGGGAACAGAATAGTTGCCAATCTTGATATCAAAAACAGCTTTCGGGTGAAGAATCTTTACCATCTCTGATTTCATAATCTTGAAAATCAGAAGCCATCTCATAACCTTCAAACCGCCGCCCGCAGAACTTGCGCAGCTACCCACAAGCATTATTGTAAACAAGAGAATCTTGCTTGTGTAATCCCAGTTAACATAATCAGCGCTGCAAAATCCCGTTGACGAAACAAGAGACGAAACATTGAAAAACGCGTGTGTAAAGCTGCTTTCCAGATCATAGTGCTTGTTTACAAACAGAGAGAAGCTCAGGGCGAGCGCAACAAAAACAACCGCGCCAAAATACGTACGAAATTCTTCGTTTCTGAACAAAACAAGCGGATTAAACTTTGCCCACGCTTTGTACTGCAAATTAAAACTCGCTCCTGCAAAGAACATGAAGAACGTAATAATCCACATAATCGTGTGAGAATACCCCACAATGCTTCCGCTATTCGGAGAAAACCCGCCGCCTGATACAGAAGAAAGCGAGTGGCACAAGCTTTCGAACCCGCCCATACCACAGGTTTTGAGTAAAACAAATTCCAAAACAGTTAGCCCTGCGTAGACTTTCCACAAAGCAGCAGCCGTGTTTTTAATACGCGGGGTGAATTTTTCCTCTGTAGGGCCGGGTGCTTCAGCCGAGAACAGCTGGCGTCCGGCAATCGCAAACTGCGGAAGAATCGCGATAAACAGCACGATAATCCCCATACCGCCCAGCCACTGTGTAAAAGAGCGCCAGAAAAAAAGCGCATGCGGGTAATCATAGTGCGTAAAGACTGTAGCGCCAGTGGTTGTGATTCCGGAAACAGCTTCAAACAGAGCATTTATTGGCGAAATTCCAAAAAACAGGTAAGGTATCGCAGCAAACATGCCGGCAAACAACCATGAAAACGTCACAATCCACAGGCCTTCGGATTTTTTGATATCGTTTATTGATTTTATTTGGGAGGCTCCTCTGACAACTTTTTTTAGGGTAACAGAAGTCATAAACGCAGTGGTTGCAGCGATTAGAAACGGAAAAATGGCGTTTGTTTCGTGGTAAAACAGAGCAACCGCAATCGGTATCAGCAGCACAAAGCTAAAATACATTACGCTCAAGCTAAACGAATATGCTAAATACGTAAGTCTCATCTGATTTCCTCAAAAAATTCCCTTATCATCGGCGCGTTTTCGCTTGTCGTGAAGATAATCAGATTATCCCCGCTCATAACCTGGGTAGTACCGTTTGGAATAATAATCCTTTTTCTGCGCTGGATAACCCCGACAATCGCCTTGGCAGGAAGCCTTATTTCCATAATCTTCTTTGTTTCGTAGTTTTCCGGAATCTCGATTACGAGAACTTCGCCCTTGCCCTGTTCAACCGTCGCAAGAATGCCGATATTTGTTTCTTTTATATTATTCTTAATCTCGTTGAGCGCAGCTGTTTTGGAAGATATCGCAATATCGATTCCCACGCGCTCGAACAAAGAAACATTTGTATTCTTCGAAACACGCGAGATAACGCGTTTTGCGCCCATGTGTTTTACAAGCAGGGAGCATAAGAGGTTCTTTTCATCGTTGTTTGTAACGCTAACAACAACGTCAGAGTTTGAGATATCTTCCTCGTTCAGAAGCTCCAAATCCGTGCCGTCGCCGTTTATGATAAGCGCGTTATCTAATTCCTGAGCCAGAAACTCGCAACGCTTTTCATCTTTTTCAACAATTTTGAGTTTTAATTTCAGGTTCTCCAGATTCTTGGCCAGCTTGAGCCCGACATTTCCGCCGCCGATTATTGTAACGTTTTTCACGAACTCTTTTTCGTGAAAGAACTTACCCGCAAGAATATCCAGCGAGTGGGAAAGCCCCATAAATATAACCTTGTCGTCCTCATGCAAGACTGTTTCGCCGTTAGGAATAAAGAGCTCGCTATCACGCGTAATCCCAACAATCAGAGTGTCCTTCGGAAACTCGCAGTGCTTAACCATCCCGTTTACAAGTATGGAGTTTTTAGGAATCTTGTATTCCAGAAGCCGCGCTCTTCCGTCCGCAAAGTTTTCAACATCCAGCGCTTTGGCAACCGTAATAATTCTGAAAATTTCCTGTGTAAGCAGCTCTTCCGGCCAGATAATGTTATCAACATAGAAATCACAGTTGTATTCGGCATCCTTTGCCATACCGAGCGAGGATTTGTACTCCTCTTTTCTTACAAAGCAGATAGTTTTTACTGTGCTAATCCTTTTTGCGGTAAGGCACGCAACGATGTTGAGTTCGTCAGAAGCTGTGCAGGCGACGAACACGTCTGCTGATTTGATATTAGCCTGTTTAAGTACTTCGATGTTTGACGCGTTACCGGAAATAAATCCGACGTCGAGTTTGTTAAAAGCATCAATCTTGTTCTGTTCATCATCGATTACCGTGATATCGTTATCAGTATAGAACTCCGAGGCAATCATCGAGCCAAGTTCGTTAGCGCCAAAAATAATAATCTTCATAGGATAATTTAACGCCAAATTTTGGATAAAGTCAATGTTCTGCTGAAAAAATACGGACCTTGCGCTTCTCCCCTGCGTGGGAGAAGCTGGGCGGAGCCCTGATGAGGGGGATAGCTAATTATAGAGAACTAGATAACAAAGACTTAGTATGCAATAATATAAGTAAATGTTCTTTAACAAAAAATACTCGCTACAGATTAATCTGTAGCTCAAATGATAGGCTTCATGCCTGTCATTTGCGTTTTAAAAGAAATTATATAAAATAATTGACATGAGAAAATGTCTGCGTTAAATGGCTTGATTATATGTCATTATTAAAAGCTTCCGGAATAAAGGTTGTTCTGGGAGAATTTAAGGAAAAATATATTTACCCTTGTTCGGATTGCTTACAAAAATCACCTGATGAAAAACTCTTAAAACATGAAGAAAAGCACACAGACGTAGATATTGCAATAACATTGCTTGAAAAATCAATGACTGATGATTTTGACAGAGCTTACCTGCTAAGTGCAGATAACTATTATGTACCTGTTGTCAAAAGAGTAAAACACCTGTTCCCGCAAAAAGAAATAATTATCTGCCCGCCTCCACAAAAGAACTATCACGTACATAGCTTATTGTCGGCAAGCGGAGAAAGTGACTTCTAGCGTTTCAAATGGAATGAAATTAGACATTTTCAATTTCCTGATAAATACGAAGGCATAGAAAACCCTTGGATTATTCCCAGCTAATTCAACTGCTTAACCATCGCGACAATCTTCCCAATCAGAATCAAATCAGACAACGCTTTTCCGTTAATAGTGCGCACCCTGTATTCTGGATTGTCGGACTTTATAATCACTTCATCAAGATTCTTGGACAAACGCTTAACAAAAAACTCATTGTTGTAACAGAAAACATAAATCTTGTTGTCCTGAATCTGCTCCCCGCGCCAGTGCTCAACAATTAGCCGGTCACCGTTGTCAATGGTCGGTGACATGCTGTTTCCCGTCGCATTAATCATTGAATACTGCTTTGACTTGGAAAACCCCGCAATCATCGATGTCGCAAACGGAAGCTTGATTTTGTCAGTGGAAAACACGATGTTCCCATGACCGCAACTCGCAAACGCGTCCACATAATAATCTATAAATATCGTCTCGTCAGAACCATTCACACCGAATAAATTCACTCCGAAAAACTCCTCAACACGCTTAAGCTCACTCACAGTCACTTCGCTCTCATTCTTAATCCTATTGCTCACCGTCTGACGCGTAATCCCCAAACACTCCGCAAGCATGGACTGGTTGATGGCTGAGTCTATATGATTAGACACTATAGATATTAATTCATCAAGTTTCATCGTTTCACCATTTTTGAAAATTAATACTTGACACTTGTAAGATATTGTCTTACAATATCTTACAAGATGTAAGTTGATATTTGATATTTAATCATATATCTTCCATTATGTCAAGAGTCTTTTATTATCTTATTATCAGTTGGGAAGAGGTTTAAAAAGGAAAATGATATACAGATACAATGTATCATGTAGTGAAACAATTTCAAAAAGCTGGACACCGACAGCCGTAGATTGCTATAACATAGGCTGCCAGTGCTCTAAGTGCAATTTGCATAAACTATATTTTAAAGACAGAATCGGAAAATGTAAGATGAAAGAAACAGTTATTGAACTTGTTCGCAAAATTGGCGCACCAGAGGAGGAAAATTTCTATGACCAGAGCACTCGCTAGTATATTGAACGGCCAAAAAGGCGGAAGACCAAAGGCCGATTTGTCCATAAAGGTCACACTGCCGGAGATTGAACTCGTTGTCCTAACACCGGAACAACACAGTGCACTTGTTCAAAAATACGGAGATGACTTAATCACAAAAGCACTCCGGATACTTGATTCCTGGCTGAAATCAGGCAGCCGCGAGGCTGAAAAATACATCGGCAAAAACAATTACGCCCACTTCCGCTCTGACGGCTGGGTTATAAACTCTGCAAAACAAGCCTAAACCGCGAAACGGAAATGAACAATGTCTCCGTCCTGCATTACGTAGTCTTTGCCCTCAAGCCTTGTAACACCCTTGTCTTTGCAGGCTGTGTAAGACCCATTTTCTGCAAAATCCTTGTACGCAGTGACTTCTGCCCTGATAAATCCCTTTTCAAAGTCTGTATGGATTACACCGGCAGCCTGCGGAGCCTTCGTGCCTCTGGTGATAGTCCAAGCGTGAACCTCTTTTTCACCCGCTGTGATGAACGTGATAAGGTTTAACAAGTCATAAACAGACTTAATCATCCTGTTAATACCGCTGTCAGAAATTCCGAGCTCCTCTAAGTACTCCTTTGCACCCTCTTCACCAAGATCAACAAGCTCTTCCTCAATCCTTGCACAAATCACTACAGTCTGCGCCCCGTGAGTCTTTGCGTACTCCTCAACGCGTTTGGTGTACTCGTTGCCGTCCTTGAGGTCAAACTCTGATACGTTAGCGCAGTAGATGACAGGCTTTACAGACATTAAGTTAAGCGGTTTGATTGCTTCGATTTCATCATCCGTGAAGTGCTCCTTCACATTTATAAACTTGCCTTCCTGAAGCAGGTTGTTCAGCTTTTCAAGCGCACCGTTCTCAACAATCGCCTCCTTGTCACCGGATTTAACCTGCTTAGCGATTCTCTGGGCACGTCTTTCAACAGAAGCCAAATCAGCGAGCGCGAGCTCTGTGTTAATAATCTCAATATCCGAAATCGGGTCAACCTTGCCTGCTACGTGAATTGTGTTCTCGTCGTCAAAACATCTTACAACCTGTATAATAGCGTCAACTTCTCTTATATTGTGCAAAAACTGGTTTCCGAGTCCTTCGCCCTGACTTGCGCCCTTCACAAGACCAGCAATGTCGACAAACTCAATAACCGTAGGAATAATTTCTTTCGCTTTACACAAATCAAGAAGCACCTGTAACCTTTCGTCAGGCACAGTCACTACGCCAACATTCGGCTCAATTGTACAAAACGGGTAATTAGCGCTCTGCGCGTTTTTTGTTGCAGTCAAAGCATTAAACAAAGTTGATTTTCCAACATTAGGTAATCCCACGATTCCGGCTCTTAGCATAAATAAATCCTTTCAAACTAAAATATTATGTTTGATTATAACTCAAAAGTTTTAAGGATTTCAAGAAATTGTTTTTGTTTTGCAGGAGAGTGCTGCTTGAGTAGGTTGATAATTTCGTTGATAACAGAATTGTTTTTTAAACTGGATTCAGAAGCAAAACAAAATAAATCCTCAACAGTAATTTCTAAAGCATCGCAAAGTTTGAGAATTGAAGGATATTCAAGAAAGAATTTTCCAGTTTCCCATGCACTGATAGTTGTTGTAGCAACATTAACTTTCTCTGCCAACTGTTCTTGAGTGTATCCGCGCATTTCTCTGTAAACTTTTATTTGTTTTCCGAATTTCTTTAAAAAACTATCCATAATAGATAGAATAGCCGATGTTTTTACCATCATCCATTGTCGTGGAAAACTATAACTTCGTGTCCAACACGAAAAATATCCCGATAAGACAAATAAAAAAGTTATAGAAATTTCTAAAAACAAATCGTTAAAAACATTACCAACACACATTTACCCCCGCTTTTGTCACAAACTAAAACGGGTAATATTTATACTTCGAGTTTTGATGCATTTTCCAATTCGTGCATTTGACAAGCAGCTTGTGCAAGATTTTTACCATTTAATTTGGCGCAGATACATCCGCGAATATATTGGGCTGTGAAGGTGCTGCACAAATCCATAATTTGAATTATTTCTTTTTGCGTTTTGCCGGCTGCAGCGAGTTTAAGGTACTGCATTTCACGCTCCGTAAGTTCTGAACACGAGCCGGATTTTTTGAGTTTTTCAGGTTTAATGAATCGTTTTTTGAACCGCCTTTGCACATCTTCGTTTATCAGAATCCGGCAAGCAATAGCCTTTGCAATCAAATCACTCCGGTTTGTCACTTCGAATTTTTTGTAAAGCGCCTGCGTTCTTTTTTTGATATTGTTATAAGTTTTGTTTGTTTCAATCGCAATCTGTTTCAGCGTCTTTCCGGTGGCTAGAAGAAACAACAGCTCTTCCTGTGTTTTGAGGACTTTTATTTTGTGTTGATAAGATAAATCAAAATATTGTATAAGGTATGTCATTTGAATAGCTTTTTCTGTATTGAATTGTTAACATGATATACCAAAAGGGCTATTTTGAAACATGCTAAATATACCTATTATGACTATATGAAATTTGATATTGCCAAAATATTAGGTCACAGGATAAAAACGCTAAGAAAACAGAGTGGATTAACACAGGCTCAATTGTCTGAAATGATTGATGTAGAAGAGATGTCTCTTTCAAGAATGGAGACTGGTTCCCGTTTTCCGCGTCAGGAAAACATCAACAAACTCATCGAGGCTCTAAAATGCGAGGCGTGGCAATTATTTGATTTCAGGTACGAAAAGACCGAGGCAGAGCTCAAAAAAGAAATACGCGCGAAGCTCGCAAAAGCTAAGCTCAAGGATTTGAAGTATTTCAACAAAATGATTGACGCTTATATGGAAGCAAAAAATTAGTTATTTTGCACTGTTTGTGATAGAATCTTTTCGGGAGCAATTCCGGCTAGAAAAAGGGAAAAGATTTTGAAACAATCACGATTAACTATAGCAATATTTATAGCACTATTTTTAGGAGTACTTGCAGGCTGGGCGTTTCCGGAGTTTGCAGTAAAAACTCATGTGCTCGCTGAAATCTTCTTAAGAATGGTCAAGATGATTATCGCACCGCTACTTTTTGCAACGCTTGTTGTCGGGATTGCAGGTCACGGCGATGTTAAAAGTCTCGGAAGACTCGGAATAAAAACGATTGCATATTTTGAAATCGTCACCACGCTCGCATTGTTTATCGGGCTCGGGTTTGCAAACATATTTAAACCCGGCGAAGGGATGGGCAACATTGCATCTGACCACACAGGGCTTACAAGAATCGTGGAAATGGCTTCTACAACCCATCACAATTCGTTTGGAGAGCTTTTATTAAGTCTTTTCCCGACAAGTATTTTCCAGTCAATGGCAGAAGGGAATTTGCTTCAAATCGTTGTATTCAGCATTTTCTTTGCGCTTGCGATTTGCGCGGTTGGAAAGAAAGCCCAGCCTGTTGTTGACATCCTAAACTCGGTTGCAAAAATCATGTTCAAGTTTACGGAATATGTCATGTTTTTTGCGCCAATGGGGATTTTTGGGGCGATTGCTTACACAGTAGGCTCCAACGGGATTTCTATTTTATACAATTACGGAAAAATTATTTTATCTTTATATGTAGCGCTCGCTGTTTTCGTTGCGCTTGTTCTGATTATTGCCTGCAAGATTGTAAAAATCTCTGTTAGGGCATTGATTAAGGCGATTCAGGAGCCTGCGTTATTAACCTTCACAACCGCAAGTTCAGAGGCTGCTTTGCCAAAGGCAATGTCAATTATGGAGAGGTTCGGGGTTCCAAAATCAATCGTCGGGTTTGTTATGCCGACCGGTTACACATTCAACCTTGACGGTTCGACTTTGTATCTTGCAATGGCAGTTTTGTTTTCGACCCAGCTTGTCGGAATCCATTTGACATTAGAGCAGCAGCTTGTAATCATGTTTGCACTTATGCTTACAAGCAAAGGGGTTGCGGGTGTTCCAAGAGCGTCAATCATTGTTCTTGCAGGAACGCTCACGAGTTTTAACATCCCGATTGTTGGGGTTGCAGTGCTTTTAGGTATTGACCAGATTCTTGATATGGGAAGAACTGCTGTTAATCTGATTGGAAACTGTGTTGCGACGGTTGTGATTGCAAGGTGGGAAAACGCGTTTGACTACAACAGGATGGCAGAGTTTATAAAGATGAAGAATTTAAGGACTAACACGCTTACAAAAATCAAGCATGACGTTAGTTTTCAGAAGGATTTTGTTACGGATAAAATTGAGGTAGAGGTATAAGATGGAATATAAAGAAACGCTGAATTTGCCTAAGACAACGCTTGAGATGAGAGCAAATGCAACAAAGAAAGAGCCTGAAACACAGAAGTTCTGGGCTGAAAACGAGATTTACGAAAAAAACATTGCGCAAAGAGACAAAGCGAATAAGTTTATTTTACATGACGGACCTCCTTATTTGAGTTCTGAAAAAATTCATGTCGGAACGGCTTTGAACAAGATTTTGAAAGACATTTTGATAAAATACAAATCAATGTCAGGATTTTACGCGCCTTATGTTCCGGGCTATGACGGGCACGGGCTTCCGATTGAGAACGCTGTTGTAAAGAACATCAAGGGCGGGCGTGAAGCTTTGACACCTGCTGAGCTTAGAGAAAAATGCAGGGAGTTTGCGCACAAGAATCTTAAGGGTCAGGAATCCGAGTTCAAGCGTTTGGGCGTTTGGGGCGATTGGGAGCACCCTTATTTGACCATCAATCCTGAATTTGAAGCAGAGCAGGTTAGAGTTTTTGGCGAAATGTACAAAAAAGGCTACATTGAAAAAGGGCTAAAACCTGTTTACTGGTGCGCATCTTGCGAGACTGCACTTGCAGAAGCAGAGGTTGAGTACGCAGACCACACTTCGAATTCAATTTACGTAAGATTTAAGTTTGATGAAGATAGTTCATCCCAGCTTAGAGAAAAGCTTAGCTGCCTGGCTGCCCAGCCGCTTAGCTGCATTTATGCCGTTATCTGGACAACAACTCCTTGGACGATTCCTTCAAACATGGCAATCAGCATGCACCCGAGATTTGAGTACACATTCTTTGATTACAAGGGTGATATTTATGTGATTGCACAGGGCTTATTGGCATCATTCCTTGAAGGCGTTGGCTGGGAAGAAAAAGACATCAGTGTTTTGGGCTCAGTTAAGGGCGCTGAATTAGAGCTCTTGAACACAAAGCATCCTTTGTACGACAGAAAATCACCGATAATCTTAGGCGAGCACGTTACGCTTGACGCTGGTACGGGTTCTGTACACACGGCACCGGGGCACGGGCTTGAGGACTACGAGGTCGGAAACAGGTACAACATTGAGGTATTCTCACCGCTTGACAGCAAGGGTTGCTGGACAGAAATAGTTGGTGACAAGGATTTAGAGGGTGTGCCTTATTACAAAGGAAACAAAATCGTAATTGAAAAGCTTCAGGCTTGCGGTGCTTTGCTTGCAGCAGCTGACATTAACCACTCATATCCGCATTGTTGGAGATGTAAAAACCCTGTTATTTACAGGGCGACTCCGCAGTGGTTTGTAAAGGTGGACAAATTCAGGGCAGAGACTCTTGAGGCAATCAAGGGAGTAAAATGGATTCCGGCAAGCGGCGAGGCAAGAATTTCGAACATGGTTGAAGGTCGTTCTGACTGGTGTATTTCACGTCAGAGAGCGTGGGGTGTGCCAATTCCGGTATTCTTCTGTGAGGATTGCGGAGAGGTTATTGTAACGGACGAGACAATCGAGAATGTTGCAAAGATTTTTGAAAAAGAATCTTCTGACGCGTGGGTTAAATATACAGCAGAAGAGCTTTTACCGGCTGGTTTTGTTTGTCCTAAGTGCGGGAAATCGCATTTTGGCAAGGAAAAAGACATCATGGACGTTTGGTTTGATTCCGGTGTAACCTGGAAGGCTGTTGTTGAGAAGCGTTCAGACGAGTTAGGTCACACACCTGTAGAATTGTATCTTGAGGGTTCTGACCAACACAGAGGCTGGTTCCAGTCATCTTTGCTGACCTCAATGGCTGTGCAGGGCAAGGCGCCTTACAAATCAGTGCTTACTCACGGGTTTGTATTTGGCGAGGACGGAAGAAAGATGTCCAAGTCGCTCGGGAATTACATCAGGCCTGATGACATCATCAAGAACTACGGGGCTGATATTTTGAGGCTTTGGGCAGCGTCTGTTGATTACAGAAACGACACCAAAATCGGTGACAACATAATCAAGCAGCTTGCTGAAATTTTCAAGAAGACCAGAAACACAGCGAGATTCCTGCTCGGAAACATTTTTGACTTTGACCCTGCTAAGGATTACGTCAAGTATGACGAACTCAAGCCGATTGACAGGTTTGCGCTTCACAAGCTCAACAAGGTTGTAGCAGAGGTAACAGAAGCGTTTGAGAACTACGAGTTTTACAAGTACTTCCAGTGTTTGCAGAACTTTGCAGCGGTTGATTTGAGTGCGTTTTATCTTGACATTGTAAAAGACAGGCTTTACACAGCCGGCAAGAAATCGGTTTCAAGACGTGCTTGTCAGACAGTACTTTACGAAACATTGCAGGTGCTTGTAAGAATACTTACTCCTGTTATGCCGCACCAGGCAGAGGATATCTGGCAGAACACTCCGGAGGCGCAGAGAGGCGGTTTAGAGAGCATCCTGCTTGCTAACTGGGTCGAAGTGAAGCCGGAATGGAACAACCCGCAGCTTGAGGAGGATTTCACAAAAATCCTGAAAACAAGAGAGGTTGTCACCCGTGCAATTGAGCCTTTGAGGGCTGAAAAGCAGGTTGGAAGCTCGCTTGAGGTAGCTGTTTGTGTAAAATCAGCTGACAGTGAGATATTAAAATCAAACGAATCTGATTTAGCAGACATTTTCATCACATCACAGGCTTACGTTTCTGACACAGCTCCGGAAGGTGTTTTGAGTGAATACACAGAAAACAACATCACAGTCTGGGTAACCAAGGCAGAGGGTGAAAAATGTGAGCGCTGCTGGAAGTTCAGGAAGCTTGGCGAGCATTCAGGGCATGAGACGATTTGTTCTGATTGTTTTGATGCAGTGAGCGAATAAAAGTTTTAATAAGAGAGCTTATCTGGGGCGGAAGCAGAGCTTCCGCCCTTTCTTTATAGAACTTGAAAAAAGAAAAAAAATAGTTTATAATAAAAAAAGCAAACGGGCTCAAAGAGGGGTTCAGACTCTTTGATTTTAACCCCCGTTTACTAGTAGGTTAATACTAGCGCTATTATGATTAATATTATAATTTTATCATAAGCAATTCCTCCTTTCCTTGAGAATATCCGATTTTAAGTCTGTACTCAGGAAGCAAGAATTCCGGGGAGTGCCCGATTGCATATTTATTTTAATACAATTTCCAATTTAAAGAATCGTTTATTTAATCGATTTCCGCTTTTATTTACCCTTCGCCGAGCGCGTGAGCCTTTTCAGTCGTGCTTTTTATCACATCAAAGAAAAGTTTTTCCGTATTGTTTTCGTCCATACAATCAACGCCAACGCGGGTGCAGCCGCCTTTGGTTGCGACATTTCCGATAAGCTCTTCCATCGGGATTTCGCGGTTCAGAGCCATTTTTGCAGAGCCGATTGCTGTTTGGATACTTAGAAGCAGTGATTTTTCGTAATCCAGCCCGAGTTTTTCGCCGGCGCGCGCGATTTCGTTTATAACTTTGTAGAAAAACGCAGGGCCGGAGCCGGAAATCGCGGTCACGATATCAAGTTGGGCTTCGTTATCCACGATTATGCATTTGCCGATAGTTGAGAGCATTTCTCTAATGTATTCCAGGTCAGCTTCTGTTGCAGAAGAGCCGGACACAATCCCGCTCATTCCTTCGCCCACAAGTGCCGGAGTGTTTGGCATAACTCTGATTACGCGTGTGCCGGCAGGCAAATTTGATTCAAGTTTTTTGGTTGTAACGCCTGCCGCGATTGAGACAACGAGCTTTTCAGGTGTTACAAGGTCAGAAATACCTTCCAGCGCTTCTTTCACCTGGTTTGGTTTTGTTGCAACAAAGATTACATCTGATTTTTTTGCAAGTGCTCTGTTATCGAGTATAATTTCGATTCCGAGTGCTTTTGATTTTTCTTCAACTCCTTCGAGTTCTGCCTGGGTTGCTGTGAGATTCGAAGGTGCTGCGAATCCGGTCTTCAAAAGTCCTTTAATGATTGCGCTTGCCATCTTTCCGGAGCCGATGAATCCGATGTTTAAATCTTTTTTGTTCATATTACTTAACCTTTCATTGACTAAAAAACATGTTTTGTATACGATAAGACTATTATAAGTAAAATTAGCTGAAAAGGAAATAGAAAAATGAGACGTACACTAGAAGGAACAAAGATCAAAAGACAACACGTAAGCGGTTTCAGAGCTAGAATGGCTACTCCGGGCGGTCAGGAAGTTCTTAACAGAAGACGCGCTAAAGGCAGACACAAATTGGCTATCACTGCTAAAGAACGTGCTTAGTCTTTAGGATAAATTTTTTTAAAGTGGCGCAGCCTTTCAGACTGCGCCACTTTATTATTTACTAATCCTTCGCTGCAGCATCGCGAGCACAAAAATTATAACAAAAAGAATATACGCTAGCGCGCAGGATTTTCCGATATCAAAATACTCAAACGCGTACTTGTAAATCGAGTACACAATCACGTTCGTGGAATCCTGAGGCCCGCCCGATGTCATAACGTAAATCAAATCAAAAACCTGAAACGAAGAAATCGCGGTCACAAGGATTACGAAATAAGTCGTTGGCTTAAGAAGCGGAAGAGTTATGCTGAAAAAAACCTCTCTTTCGCTTGCACCGTCGATTTTTGCTGCCTCATAGACATTCCGGTTAATTGTTGAAAAACCTGTCAGAAAAAGCACAACATTGTATCCGATAAGTTTCCAGACTGATACAAAAATCAGAACCGGCATCGCGAGCCTTGTGTCAAAAAGCCATGTGCAATGCATTCTGAATAGCGTGTTAACCGCGCCGATATTGGGGTCAAAAATCCACGCCCAGACAATTGCGATTACGACAGCAGGAGTTATGAAAGGCAAAAAGTAGATTGTCTTGAATGTTTCAGAGCCACGGATTTTCGTATTAAGAATCGATGCAATTACAAGCGGTATAACAACAGCAAAAAGCGTTGTTGAGATTGCATAAACCAAGGTGTTAACAAGAATCTGTACAAAATCTTTTTGCGCAAAAATGTCTCTGTAGTTATCAAGCCCGACAAATCTGATTTCATTCAGCAAATCCCACTGTGTGAAGCTCAAAGCAAAGGAGCAAAAAATCGGTATCACAATGAAAATAAAAGTCCCGATAAGCGCCGGCAAGACAAAAAATAATCCACTTTTCGATTTGTTCATGCTATTATTTTACTATAATAAGAGAGTATAATGAACCCTTATTTAAGGGGCGGGGAGTATAAACAATGTTACAAGAATCAGCATTTGGCAAGAACGATATTAGAGGGATTTACGGCGAAGATATTACAGAAGAGCTGTTCTATTATACAGGACGCGGGTTTGTTCAGTATCTGGTGAAGCACGCGCAAAAAACACCTTCCGAAATCTGGATTACGGTTTGCAGAGACGCAAGACTACACTCGCCATCACTTTCAAAATCACTGATTGAAGGCATTCGCTCTTGCGGCGCAAATGTTGTTGATATGGGACTTGCACCAACTCCTATCGGTTATTATTCAGAAGTTGTTGGGCTTCCTCCGTTTGTAACAAAATACGCTCCTGTAACCGGTGCGATGATTATTACTGCAAGCCACAACCCGAGCCAGTACAACGGCATGAAGATGACTTTTAACAAACAGTCGCTAAAC
>CANAXK010000012.1 GCA_947365485.1 uncultured bacterium | reverse complement strand
AATAATCATAATAATATCATACCGGAGAAACAGGCTTCATCGCCGAATTTCAAATCCATGGCCGGAGTACTGAACGTTAGCGGAAGGGCTATGCAGCAGATTGAAGACTGGGGATTCCTGGGCTCGTTCCTGATTCAGGACGGCATTGGTATGACCGCGCCTCGTACTGTCGCAGGATTTATGCGCGACAAGGAAGTTACCGGCAAATACAATAAACAGGAAGGACTGGAAGTTTTTGGGCGTGAAGGGCTTACGGGCCCGTGTATGATGGCTGTTGCTCCTCTTATGCTTCTCATAGCCGCAAAATTCGGGCGCTCAACCAGTGTAAACTCACAGCTGATTAAGCGATTTGGAAACAATCTCAAAGAAATAATTGCAAAACCTGAATTTGACAAAGCGCTACTCAAAACACCTGACAAGTTCAAACAAGAGTTCTATAGAATCAACGTCGAAAAAATCCTCGCAGACACTGTTGGCAAGGAAAACGCGGGCAAGGATTCTGTTGAATACATCATGAAACAGCTTGCAAACTACGAAAACATCCCTGCAGGAGTCCCATTAAAGAAATTCCGGGGCAAGGCTAAGTACAGAAACGAGTGCATGAACAACATTGTTGAGCACATCAACAATCTAAAATACGCTTCCGGAGAAGATTTGAACATGCTCGGCAAAGTTAAGGCGGGCGCTGACAAAAAAGTATTCTCAACCAAGAATACTTTTGATGCGATGATGAAGTACACTGACGACGCAATCACCGCTAACAAGCACCTTGACAAGCTGGACGTACTTGCAGCAGAAAATATCAAAAACCGCTCCATTGCAAAGAGAATAATCACAAACATTTCCACAATGGCAGCAACCCTTGGCGTACTATCTGTTCTTCCTAAGATTTACGCAAGAAGCAACGTTGCACCGGGTGCAAGAAAGAACGTAGAGACTGAAAGCAACCAGAATGTTACATTCAAGGGCAAAGAGAAAGCTGATTTGCTTGCAAAAATGGGCAAGAAGATTTCTTCGAGCAAGAAGTACGAAAAACTCTCCTCCGAGCTTGAATACAACGGACACAATTTCACTAACTCTTTGATGGCAGGACTTTCCATCTTCGGGCTTCTGACACCTAGAGGATTGCGTGCTTATAACCGCGCACAGGTGGATGAAAACGGCAAAAAGGATTTGACCGAACTATACGAAATCTTCATAAGGGATTTGACCTCCAGCCTTGCTGTTGTTTTTGCGGTGCCAATGGGAACAAGGGCATGTGTTACAGCTTATGAGAAGAAATCAGGTTTTGTTTTGATGGAAAAAGACCGCTCTATGAGCAAAGCAAAAACCGTTCTGGATTTATTCAATCCTTATTCAAAAGCCCATGTTATGACAAATGCCGAGATTGCCTCTTTGTACGACAGAATCGATTCACAGGCTAAGATGTTGAATTTCTGCAAGTACATTGACAAAAATGGCGGTGATTTACAGAAAATTATCTCTAAATCAGAAGAGTTAAAAACTGTTTTCAACGAATCCACAATGGACTTCAACTCGCTCAAGGACATGTCAAAATCTGACAAGAACAAGAAGATTATCTCGTTCTTTGAAAACTTCAAGGAAAACGCCAAAAAGCTGGGCAAAGGCGAAGACAAGAAGGCTCTTGACGAGATGATTGCAAAGCTTATGAAGGGCGCAGGAAGCAAGGGCGGCAACAAGATTGCAGCGTTTGCAAGAGGCTTGAACTCCGTACCTGGCTTGCTCACAACATTCTTAATTTCTCCATACCTGCTCGGCTGGGCTATACCTAGACTGACTTACAAAAATACCCGCAGGATTCACGAAAAACAAGACCGTGAGCGCAAATTGAATGCGCAGCAGAAGCTGAAAGCCAGCGCTTAGAGGTAATTAGCAAGTATTGAGCGCACGTAATTCTGCGTTTCTTTGTACGGAGGAACCCCGTCGTACTTGTCAACAGCACCCGGGCCAGCATTGTACGCCGCAAGTGCAAGGATTACGTTTCCGTTGTATCTGTTGAGCATGGATTTAAGGTACTTGACTCCGCCTTCCACGTTCTGTTCAGGGTCCATCGGGTTTGTAACCCCGAGTCCTTTGGCTGTTGCAGGCATAAGCTGCATCAAGCCCATTGCACCCACGCGTGATTTTGCGTTAGGGTTAAATCCTGATTCCTGTTTAATAAGCGCGTTTACCAGTTTTTCATCCACACCGTGTTTTTTAGCAGCCCTTGAAACAAGTCCTTTTATTTGCTCTCTTGTTGAGATTTTTTCATTGGGTGTTGTTGCACCTTGTGCAGTATTTGTGTAAAGGCTTGCATTAACCCTTGTTGCAGGGTTTGTAAGCAGGTCGCCGAATTTTGTTTTTGCAGAGCTTTTCAGCACGCTGTCAAACGGTTGGATATTTGAAGGAACTGTTTCCTGACCTTGAGTTTTTTTTTCAACAGGAGTCCATTCAGCATTAAGGTTATTAACATAGTTATTCATCTGGACAGCGCGCTGCATTGCACTCGATTTGCCGGATGACGATAATAAATTTTGTATCATGGATGAAAACATACCAACAGTCCTTTCACTCTGTATGACGAACAAATGGTTCATAATCTTTAGTTATTAATCTGAAATATACACCAAATGGTTTAATTATTTTTAGAAATAAGTCAAACAGATGAATTGCCACTCTTTATTTATAGATTTTTTTTAAATAATATGATATTATTAAACTTAAAATGGGAGAGTGTTTTAGTGAATACTGATAACTTTTTAATAGAAGAGAAAGATTTAGAGCTGGCACAGGAAATATGTAAAACAATACAAGAAACGGGTGTCAGAAACAGAGCCATTGCAAACGCCATAGCAGCAAATATTGCACCGAAGTTTTTTGAATCGGAAAACGCAGATTTTGAATCAGGACTCCACAATATTGCAAACATCTTGAACGATATTGATATTGCAGACATCTACGTAAACAACGCGTACATTGATGTTCGTGTCTTCTTTAACGAAGAAGAATTTGGGGTTCCGAAATCGCATTTTGATAACAACCTGACTCCGGCAGCCTACATGTTTATAAAGGTAACCGAAGACCTTTCAGGCGCGACAGTCGTCGGGTTCATTCTCCCTGAAAACATTGATACCTCAAAAGAAATAAGCGGATTCTACCCTGTTGAATACGATTCGCTCGTTTCATTCTACGATATAGAATCCCACCTGATTGCGGAAGAAGACACCTACGCTGTTGAAGACAAAGACATCTTTGCTTACCTTGACGGCACAATAGCGGACAAGAATGAGTTCTACCGCGAACTCATCGCATCAAAAGACGGCAGATTGAGACTCGCAAAAACCGCGAAAGCGCAATATGTTTTCAACTTTGTTTCAGTTGCCCAACCGAAAGCCGAGGCGACAGTTGAAGCAGCAGCAGAAGAAGAAGAAACAACCGACCTTTTAGAGGCACCGCAGGAAGAAGATGACTTCGGATCTATGGAAGCTACTCCTCTTGACTTGATGGAAGAAGGTGCTTCTTTTACTCTTGAAGAAACACTTGATGAGCCAGTGGAAACAGAAGCTCTGCTTGAAGAAAGCACAGACGAGGTTATCGGATTTGCAGACGTAGAACCGGCTAACGAAATTCAGCCGCTTGAAGAAACGTGCCTGCTTGAAGAGTCTGCAGAAATAAGCCTTGATTTTGACAGAGACGATATTGTTGAAACAGTTGAAGAAGAGACTGTTGAAGAACAGGAGACTGAGGAGCCTCAAATCCAGATGGCTGATTTTGATATTGACAGCATAAAATTTGTTACAGACGCTCCGGAAGAATCTTTCCCGAGCGGGTTTGAGCAAGCAGCGGTTGAAGAGCCTGTTTTGGTAGAAGAACCTGCGCTTGAAGTCGAAGTTGAAGAAGATTTTTCAGGCCTAATTTTAGAAGACAGTAACAGCAGCGAAGAAATCGTTGAAGAGATTTCAGAGCCGGTTGTTGATATACCAAAAGAAGAACCGGAAAAGGTTGAGGTTCAAGTTGAGGAAGAAGAGGAAGATACTTCATTTGAGGACTTTAAGACCGTTACTTCACCAAGCCTTGATGTATACGAAGAGTTAGAAAACCTTGATGAGAGCGAGGATACGGCTTCTGCAACTGACGAGGAGCCTCATGAAGCAACAGAGCAGACAGAAGAAATCGAAGCCCTGTTCAACAATCCGGAAGAGCAAGTAGAAGAAATTCCTTCGGTCAAGAAATCAGGAAGCTCGCTCAAGCTATTGCTCATCGCAGGATTTCTTGCAGTTTTGGGTGCTGTCGGGTATTTTGGATACACAAAATTCACAGGTGCAGAAGATACTCAAAACAACCTTGTTCAGGAAGCAGAACCGATTCCGGCACCTGACATTCCACAGGAGACAAAGGTCGAAGAGGCTATGCCGGTTGAGACGGTTGAGGCTGCAAAGCCTGTTGTAAATGTTAACGAAGGGACAGCAGAATCAATTCCGGCTATTGAGCAAAACCTTGACGCTTCTATTCTCGTATCCAACCTCAAGGTTGATTGGGAAGTCCCTGGTGGATATGCCAACAACACTTCTGCAAAGAGATACCTTGTTAAACTAGGAAAAATTGTTCAGCTTAACTTAAAAACAGAGCTTCTTTTGTTAAGCAAGCCTCCGATTACAAACAAGATTGCTGTTGAGATAAAATACAACCCGACAAGCAGAAAATTTGAAACGGTTGGAGTAACAACTTCAAGCGGTGAACAGAGTGTTGACGATTTGATTTTGAGAACCGTACAAAAAGCACTCGGAATGAATCTTAGCACAAACTCAGATTCGTTCACCAACCTAAAAGGCAACCCGACATTAATTATTCGTTTATAAACTGGAAGAAGAGAATTATATGGAAAAAGACAATAAGTACTATGGTTTAATCGAAAATCTTGTAAGAAACCACAAAAAATTCCCGGGATACGAACCGATTCTGGACGAAATTATTGACGATGTTTACGCGCACTCCGAAGTTATTATCGGCTCGATTAATAACGAGAAAGTAATCAACGCGTACCTGGAAAAAGTTATTTCGACCTCAATTATTACCGTGCCTAAAAAACTGCGGTTTATACCTGAAATCCAGTATAGACGTCCTTCTTCCGAACGGCTTATCAAACCGGATGTCAAGACTGAATACGTTGATAACTTGATTAACTCCTCTTTTGAAACCAAACCGGAAGAAGAGGAGGAAGAAACACTTCTTAAAGAAATTGTAGTAGAAGAAGAACCGGCTGCTGAAATTAAAGAACCAATAATGGTTGAAGAACCGATTGAAGAAGTTATCGAAGAGCCAGAGGTAACTCTGGAGCTTGAACCAGAACCGGAAGAAGAGATTCAGGAAATTCCGGAAGTCCTTGAAGTAAAAGAGGAAGAGAAAGAAGAAGAAACAGAAGAATTTATCAGCACAGATTTTACTGATTTATCAGCATTTGAGCCTGTTTCAAGCCTTGAAGAAGAACCGCTTCCTGAAGAAGATGAACTTTTACCGGAGCCGGAGCCTGAAACAGAGCTCGAAATTGAGATTCCGGAGATTGAAGAAGAGCAGGATGCAGTTCTTGAGCTCACGGAAGAAGAGCCTGAACTAACTATTCAGGAAGAAGAAATCGAAGAAGTAGAGGAAATTGAGGAGCCGGAGGCAGAAGAGGCAGAAGAGGCAGAAAAAGACGAATTTAGCCTTGAAGAGTTTACGCTCGAAGAGGAGCCTCTTGAAGAAGAGCCTGCAATTTCTCTTGATTTGGAAGAAGAAGAAACAGTTGAAGTATTAGAAGAAGCACCGGAAGAGGAACCGGTGGAAGAGAGCGATTCAAGCTTTTCTCCAACGGATTATTCACTTTTTGCAACAAGGCTCAACGCAGAAGATGAGGAAGAAGATTTGACGCTTGATGCAGAGGAGCTCGCATCAGAGATTTCAAGCCTTGATAGCAAGAGACCTGAGCTCAACATAATCAAAGTCTACAATTTGAAGTACAAAGAAAACGCTTCTGTTCCTCAGATTGCAGAGCAGCTTGAGATGTCAGAAAGCAGCGTACTGGAAGCTTTGAGTGAAATAATTGCTCTGGTGTAAATAGGATAGGCATAATGCAGTGTCCAAAGTGTAAACAAGAAATAGAAGATAACTCCTTAAAATGCAAATTTTGTAACACGAAAGTTGCATCACTTTGTAAAGACTGCGGAACCTACAACCTCATCACTGCAACAGAGTGCTCCGGCTGCCACAAAGTGCTCTTAAAGCTTTGCAGCGACTGCGGTGTAGCTAACATGCCGGACGCCAGAACCTGCCGCAAATGTGGGTTTGAGTTTGTGAAACCGCGCGAGAGATTCAACCCCAAGCCTGAATACAACGCGGACAAGAACTCGCAGCAAAAAGTCAAAGCAAGGCTTCTTGACGCAATAAAAGACGCGGATTCCAGAATCATATCAATAAGCGGAGAGAGTGGCACGGGCAAAAACCTTGTTCTAAGATACACGATAAGCGAGCTTAAAAATGCAAATCTCATCTGGCTTGCAGGCACCTGCACGCAGGTCACCCAGCTTTCGCCGTTCGGGTATTTTCAGGATGTGTTATTGAATTTTTTCAACATAAATAATTTCTGTCCTGACACGCTCCAGCTCAAGAAAAACTCGATAAAATTTTTTAAGCAGGATTTCCCGCTGCTCACAAACCCGGAAATTCTGGATTTGCTGAACTTTCTTTATCCGGAAAACCTTGACAAGTACGAAAACATCTACTTTAACAAGGCAAAAATGTTCCAGATAATGAAAAAAATACTCTTAACCATTGTTGATAAGATGAAAATCGTTTTCATTATTGACAACTTTGAGAACATTGACGGAATGTCTTTTGATTTTCTAAAAGAGCTCCTAAAAGAAGATGTTGTGCTGGAAAAATGCAAGTTCATACTTATCTATCAGAACCCTAAGCCTGCAATGGGCTGTATCACCTCGCCCAAGCTAGATGAAGAGAATTACACAGACCTCACCATTGCGCCATTTACAGAAACGCAGGTGGAGACTCTTTGCAAGCAGTACATTGATTTTACAGCCACAAAAGAATTTATAAGACACGCAACAAAGGTTTCAGCCGGAAATCCTTCTGTTGTTGAGCAGATGGTTCTTCTTAGCAAAGACATCTCAAGAGGCGGGCTAAAACAGGTCAACTACAACTCGCTCGAATCAATAATCGACGCTCGGCTCGGAATACTTAAGCAGGAAGATTACAACTCATACAGAATGCTGGTTGCGATGTCTGTTCTGGGGCCGAAGTTCTACCCTGCAATGCTTGAGCACTTTGACAACAACCCGCCTCAGGAGTTTGAAAGAACAATAGAAAGGCTCGCGCAGCTCGGATTCATCTCTCAGATTAACAACCTGTCGTTTGAGTTCAAGACTTCTGCAACCTGGAAGATTATTGTCTCGATTGTAAAGAACGACGACTGCTTTGAAGATATTCTCAACATTCTTTATGAAACTTTGAGCATATACAAACAATCGTCAGTCGCGCTTCTTGGCTACATTGTGCAGAAGCTCAAAAACGAAGAGCAGGCGTTCAACATCTGGACGCTTCTTATGAAGCAGGCTGCATACATCGGAGATATCGGGCTCTATATTATTTCACAAAAACAAGCACTCAAGCTCATTGAGCACAAGAACAGCCCATTTCACCAGAAAATAAAGAAGAATATTAACACAAGAGTGGGCAAGCTCCTTGAACCGATTGACCATGAGGCTGCGTTTGGGTACCTTCAAACAGCAGTTATGATGCTGGAAGATAACGAAGAATTTGAACACATTGAGCTCCTTGGTTACCTTGCTTCCTGCGCGATGAAGAGCGGAAATTACTGGGGCGCAATCGAGTGCGCAGATAGCGTTTTGAACAAACTTCCGGAGGATATGGAGCTTGCGCGCACGCTCGTCAAGTCAAGACAGGTAAGGCCGATGCTCAAGCTCGGAAACTACGGGCAGGTTATCAATCTCATTGACACAGAGATTATGCCGATGTTTGAAAAATATCTTTCAAAGGGCAAGAACCAACGCGTAATAAGCATAAAAGAGCTTTACAAAATCTGGATTGACGTTTATTTTGACTTTGCAGAAGCCCTGACTTTTCAGGGTGACAGCAGGATGTTTGACGTAGTCAAGCTCATTTTTGACATTATTGAGAAAAACCAGATTACCGAACCTTCTGTTATTTGCAAGGCACATCTTTCACTTGCGCTTGCCAACACAATTAAGGGCGACACTAAAACGTCCTCAAGAATCCTCGACGATATTCTTAAGGAGTACACGCTTGACAATATGGACTCCTACATAATCTCAAGATGGAACTTCATTGATATTGTTAACAAGTTCATTGACAAGGACTACAACAGCCTGTATACAGAGCTTTTCAACGTAGTTGCCTATGCAAACAATGTGAACGACAGCTTCACAAAGAATATTTTAAAAACCCTGCTTGCCAAGATGCTAAAGGACAAGAACGAGACGAAAAAAGCACTCGAGATTCTTGAAGAGCAGGTTGCGTATTTTGCAAAGGAAAAAGTTGCAACAGGTGTGCTGCTTTCGTGGTACCTGATTGCGGAAATCAAGCTTGTCACAAAAGGAACCCAGTTTGCGCTTGATATAGCAAACAAAGCGCTCGACATTGCGCAGGGTCCAAACATTAACAACTACTACTTCATAGCGCTGTTTAACAAGCTTATAAGCGAAATCTACATGGCAAAACAGGACTTTGATTCTGCAAAAGTCTATATTGAAAAATCTATTTTCGTTGCCAAGCAGTTCAACCTTGAGAACATTCTCGTAAAAGACTACATCCAGTACTCAAAATTCTATCAGGAGCTTGCGCTTCCAAAGACTGCGCATAGGGGTGAGTACATCAAGCAGGCGCTCAAAATGTTCCAGCTTGCAAAGAATGTCGGCATAGTATCAGACCACATCAGACTCCAGAAAAAAATCCGAGACGAGCTTGCGATTCTGACTTCCTTCTGCAAACTTAACGGAATAGTGCTTAAAAAAGGCACTAAGTAGCATAGTCGTCAGGATTACCGGAGTAATCAGGAATAACACCTTCTTGATCTTCTCCTGCTGCGACAGTCTGGTATTCGCTCACCGACTCTCTAAACGCGATAGCGCGCCTGTTGAGCTCATCAATCGCCATAGGCCCTGTTAAGACCTGCAAGACTTCTCCGTCTTTGTCATAAACCTTGAGCCGCGGGATTTCTACTCCGGACGGAGTTTTGAACCCCATCAGCGAAATCTTTCCATACTCGCCAAATCCATCTTTAATCTCGTAATAGATTTCTTTCAGGTTCTCGTTATCCAGACATGAAATCGCAACATTGTTGCAGGTCTCACGTTGCACCCAATCCTGCACTGTCTGGGTTTCTTCCATTAAATCCAAAAGCTGTTCTCTGGAAGCATTAATACGCCTGAACAATGGGTCGCCACCACGCCCGACCGCAGTCGGCCCGCTTTCTCTCGGTGCATGGATTCTGTAATTGGCCTCATCAATAACCTTGCCTCCGCCCTGGGAATTGTTCTCCGGCTGCGGCGCTGCATTAGGAACCTGGCCTTTATCGACTCTGAAATCTTCTGACATAATAATACTCCTTGTACACATGTTTACGGCACTTTGGAGTGAAAACTTTAGGATTTAGAGTAGAATTGTTACAAAAGTTAATAAAGCTTCTTCCACTTCTCGTACAAATCAGGTCGCTTTTGCTTGGTTCTTATAATTTTTTGTTCCTGCCTAAATTCTTCTATAAGTTTGTGATTCCCGCCCAATAGGACTTCCGGAACGCACAGCCCTCTGTACTCGCGGGGTTTTGTGTATTGCGGGTATTCGAGCAGGCCGTCCGAGAAGCTGTCGTCGTGTGCGGATTCAATCTTGCCGAGCGTGCCCTCGATTTTGCGCGAGACGCTATCAATAACGCAGAGTGCAGGGAGTTCGCCGCCTGTTAGCACAAAATCACCGATAGAAATTTCTCTCGGGTTAATAATCTCTCTAATCCTCTCGTCGTAGCCTTCGTAGTGTCCGCAGAGGATTACAATCTGCTCGTATTGGGCGAGTTCGTTAGAAATCTTATCAGTGAAAGGCTCGCCCTGCGGGGTCATCATAAGTGTCACAGAGTTTTCGAGTTTTTCCAGCGATTCATAGGCGTCAACATAGGGTTGAGGCATAAGAACCATGCCAGCCCCGCCGCCGTAGGGTGTGTCGTCCACTTTTTTGTGTTTATCGAGTGTGAAATCACGCGGGTTAACCGTATTAACCTCGATTATTCCGTCTTCGGAAGCCCGTTTCATGATACTAAAGTCCATGTGCGAGTTAATCAGGTCAGGAAACAGGGTTAAGACATCAAACCTCATTCCAGCAGCCCTTCAATATTATTAATCCGGACTTTGCGTCCTTTTATGTCAACAGAAAGCACGATTGCTTTTACAAAAGGGACGAGGCATACTTTTTTAGAAAGAGTCTTCACAGAGAGCAAGTCGCTCGCGCCGTTGTTTGACACTCCGACAATCGCTCCAACTCGTTTTTCATTGTCGTAAACATCAAGTCCTACGAGTTCGTCAATCAAAAACTCGTCGTCTTCAAGAAACTCTCTTGCTGTATCTTCCGGTACAAAAACGAGTTTGTTTTTGTACTCCAGAATATCGTTTAAGGAGTCAATCCCTTTAAACTTAACAATTGCGCATTTAGGAGTAAACCTGATTTTTGAAATCTCAAGCGGGGTGTATTCACCGTTTTGCTCAACAAAAACAACCTTGAGTTGGGATAGAAAATCCTCTCTGTTTTTGGTGTAGCCGAGTTTTGCCTCGCCCTGAACACCATGAAAATTAAGAACTTTACCTACTGAAATGTAATTATTCTTCATCTTCTTTCTTCTTAGGTTTTCTACCGCGTTTTGGTTTTTCTTCAACCGCTTCCGGAGCCTCTTCTACAGCCACTTCCTTTTTTGCTTCTACAGCAACAGGCACTTTTTCTTCGCTGGAAGGTTTTGTGTGCTTGGCAACCATATAGTCAGCCGGCTTGTCAACGCGGTCTTCGTTCCATCTATCCAGCCCCATCTGAGCACGGATTAGCTTGATACCAACGTGGACTCTCCACTCATCCATCTTAAGCTGGGCCGCGATAATCTTGTGGCAGCCAATTGGAGGGAGTGGAAGCAACGGTTCGTACAAAGCCTTAATCGCCATCATCTGGTCAGGAGAAATCGCGAGTTTGCGTTTCGGAAACGGAAGCTTCGGAAGCATCATTTTCTGGCGCACAAGGTTTATGCCAAAGAAAACTTTTTGCGGTTCAAGCTCAAGCTTTGCACCGATTACTTCATGCGCGTCCGGGTTTGGAAGCGGAAGCATAGCTTTATACAAAAGTTCAATCTGTTCAAGCTGCTCCTTGCTTACAAGCAATGGTCTTGCCGGTTTTTGCGGTCTGCGCTGCATAGGACGGCGATTTCCGCCCTGCGGTCTTCCGCCGCCGCTAGCATAATTGTTTCTATATCCGCCTCTGTTATCAGGTCGTCTTTGCTGGTAACCGCCGCGGTTGTTATTATCGCGTCTCTGGTACCCGCCTTCTCTGTTATATCCGACCTGCTGACGGTTATCTCTGTTGTACCCGCCATCGCGGTTGTAACCGCCTTCTCGACGCTGGTATCCGCCACCGTCATTGCGGTTGTAATTATTGTTTCTGTATCCGCCCTGCTGCGGTCTGTCATAGCTTCTTGGACGAGACTCTGTGGAATACGAGCTATAAGAGCTGTAGCTCTGCATTGGTTTTTCTTCCGTCGATTCACTTCCCTTGTCTGCGTATAAGCAATTAGGACATATCACTCTTTTGGGGTTCTTTGTTTCAAATTCCGCACCACACTTAATGCACTTGTTTACATACATAATAAAAGCCTCTTAACCAAATTAAAATAAAAATTCACTACTATAAAAATAATCCTATCAATAAATAATATGAGATTCAATCAAAAACATAGAGCCAAATTCAACTCTACACATGCATTATAATACAATACTAAAATTTTTGCAAGTGTCAGCGGTAAGATGATTTAGCTAAGCATGTTTGTGTGCATCTTTGTTAGTGTAATGGTCTACTATTGATCCCATTGCTAAACCGCCCAAACCCAAAATAATAGCGCTTCCGATACTAAAAGTTTTGCTGGCCATTGCGCCATGCATCAAGCCACATACTGCACCTAATGCACCACCCAGCTTAAATCCCTCGCCAGACTTATAATAAGCGCGCCTTTTTCTGGAAAGCTCAACAGATTCATCTGACATTAAAACAGCTTTTGCCCCGTTTGCTTTGGCAGCATCAGCAGTCTCCTGCGCTTTTTTGTTTCTCAAATAATCAATCAAGATACCACAACCCACAGATGAAACAGCTGCAATTGCTGCAAACAAATACTTGTACTTATAAACCCGCTCTGCACCGACTTTTATATTCGTTAACAACTCGTCCGGAACATTCAAGTTTTTAAGCATATCCATTTGTTTTTCTGCAGATTTTTGAGTAGCCCAAAATAATGCAGCAGGAACAGCCATAACAGCACCAGCTTTAAGCCCTACATTCGTCTTATAATAAGGTGTTCCCTTATCCGTCCTGTCCCATTTACCCCTGAAAGAAGGTGTCTGTTCTACATTGATTGCTGATATCGCCATAATTCGTCCTTACACTTCCTACACACTCAATATAATGTTTGTCAACCGAAAAATTTGCCCAACTTACTAAAAATCGTTACAAAACTTAACTCTTATGCTCGCCAAGTTTTTCTTTCAAGTCCTGAACCTCGTATTTGAGTCTGTTGAGTTCGCACTTAACAGGGTCAGGAATCCGATTGTGCATCAAAACACCGTCCTGATTAACGAATTTCTGCTGAACAATCCGCCCGGGAACGCCAACAACTGTGCAGTGTTCAGGGACATTATCCACAACAACAGAGCCTGCGCCGACCCGAACATTATCTCCGATAGTAATATTACCCAGAACTTTCGCGCCCGCGCCAATAATGACATTATTCCCGATGGTCGGGTGGCGTTTTCCGCATTCTTTACCTGTTCCACCCAGTGTTACCTGCTGGTAGATTAGGACATCATCCCCGATAATCGCGGTCTCGCCGATTACAACGCCTTCGCCGTGGTCAATAAAGAATCTGTTCCCGATTCTTGCCTTCGGGTGAATTTCAATCCCTGTAAAAATCCTTGTCCAGTATGAAATCAGTCTCGGAAGAAAAGGCACGCCCCAGTAAGCGAGTTTATGCGCTATTCTGTGCGAAATCAGAGCCTGCAAGCCCGGGTAGCAGAACAAAACTTCTGCAAGATTGTTTGCAGCAGGGTCGTTTTCATAGATTACTTTTATGTCTTCTTTAATCTTGTTTATTGCACGTATAAGCATATTATCACCAAATAGACAAGTACCTTTCGCCGCCGTCCGGAACAATTGCCACAATGAGTTTATCCGGATATTTTTGAGCAAGTTCAAAAGCAGCGCACACGTTTGCGCCGGCAGAAATCCCGCAGAAAATCCCGTGTTTTTGAGCGAGTTCGCGAGCCTGCGCAATCGCGTCGTCTCCTTTTACGGTCAGAACCCCGTCGAGTTCTGTTATCTTAGAGATATCAGGCAGAAAATTAGCGCCAATACCCTGAATCTTATGCGGCCCTGCATGACCTTCCGTAAACAAAGGGCTTTCAGCAGGTTCAACCCCGAACACTTTTGCGTGTTTTAGATACTTCTTAAGTCCAAACGCTGTGCCGCCGGTTCCAATTCCTGCAACAACAATATCAACGGTGTTTCCGGTATCTTCAAGGATTTCCTGCGCAGTTTGTTCATGCGCTCCCGGGTTATCGAGATTAGAGAACTGCATTGGAATCCAGCTGTTTGGATACTCGTTTTTAAGTTCCAGAGCTTTATCCACAGAGCCCTGCATTCCTTCTGCTGCCGGTGTAAGAATAAGTTCTGCGCCGTAGGCTGCGATGCTTTTTTTGCGTTCTTCTGACATGCTCTCCGGCATACAAATAATCAGGCGCAGCCCGAGAACCGCGCAGACCATTGCAAGTCCGATTCCGGTATTTCCGCTCGTTGGTTCAATAATCACGGTATCCTGGTTGATTTCGCCGCGCTCCAGGGTATTAGTTATCATGGAATACGAAGCCCTGTCTTTTATTGAGCCAGAAGGGTTAAAGTTTTCCAACTTTAACCAGATATTGTCTGTGAGCATCACCATTGGTGTGCTGCCGATGGTTTCTAAAATGTTGTTGTATACCATATTGAGTTGCCCCCTCACCCTAACCCTCTCCCGCAGGGCGAGGGAATACGCTTAAGCACCTAACTATTCGTTAAACTAACTTTGCAAACTTTCTTTTGCCTGCCTGTAATACCACATCCATATTCGGTTTAACCATAAACGCCATGTCTGCAAGTTTTTCGCCATCAAGTTTTACCCCGCCGCCTTGTATCAGACGCTTAGCCTCGCCTTTGCTCTGAACGAACGAAAGCTCTACTAGCAAATCAAGAATACTTTTATCAGCTTCAATTGTAACACTTTCTATGTCGTCCGGTATTCCCTTGTTGGATACAACATTGATAAAGTCTTCCTGAGCCTTGTCAGCGCCGTCTTTGCCGTGGTATTCTTCTGTAATCATGTGCGTAAGTCTCATCTTGATATCGCGCGGGTTGATTGAGCCAGACGCAATTTCTTCATCCATCTTAACCAGTTCTGATTGAGGAACATCGGTGAGCAAAGAATAGTAGCGTGTAATCAGTGTATCAGGAATACTCATCAGTTTGCCGAACATGTCTTTTGCGCTGTCAGTGAGCGAGATACAGTGTTCAGGATAAGTCTTTGACATCTTAACCACGCCGTCAGTGCCTTCAAGCAGCGGAAGCATCATAACATGTTGCGGGTATTTTTTGCCGTAAGCAGCCTGAATATCGCGTCCGAGCAGAGTATTAAATCTCTGGTCTGTTCCCCCAAGCTCAATATCAGAATCAATCGCAACAGAGTCGTAAGCCTGCATCAGAGGGTAGAAAAACTCGTGGATTGCAATCGGTCTTCCGTCAGCGTATCTTTTTGCAAAATCGTCTCTTGTCATCATCTGTGCAACGGTAATTTTTCCTGCGAGTTGCAAGAGTTCTGTAAAAGTCAATTTATGCAGCCAGTCAGCATTATTAACGACCTCTGCTTCGCTCACATCAAGAACTTTAGCCATTTGTTCAAAGTATGTTTTAGCGTTTTCTTCAACCTGTTCTTTGGTCAAAGCCGGCCTTGTTTCTGATTTTCCGGAAGGATCGCCAATCATAGCTGTTGCACCGCCCACAATCAGGACGATTTTATGTCCGAGTTGTTGAAATTCTCTCAACTTTCTCATAACGACCGTGTGTCCGAGGTGCAAATCCGGTCTTGTCGGATCCATGCCGAGTTTAACCCTCAAAGGTGTATTTGTATCGTGCGCGTGTTGCAATTTCGCTGCAAGTCCCTCTGCCCCGTCAGGTAAAAACTCTGCGTTACGGGTCAGCTGCATTGCCTGTTCTATAAATTCTTGTCTGATGTCTGCCATGTCTTAAATCCCCTTATTAATAATGATTCAATAGTAACAAAAATACGGCAGATGGTAAAGGTTATTTAAATTTTATACCTTCTTATAATCAATTTGATTATTTTTAAGAATTGTCTCAAAAGTCTTGTCTTTTGCATCCTTAACATCTACAGCCAGCTTACCGTAAACATTTTTACGCTTCACTTCTGAATACTTGTTTCTGGGATTATAAATAAGCGGACTGCTCATCAGCATTCCCATTGTATAAATCTGCTTTCTGGTTCTTACCGAATTTGCATCAATTTCATACTTGCTTTTAAAAGCCGAAGAGCCTGTGTTTGGCTGATAAAAATTAAGATTTATATTCATAAAACCACCTTTATGTTTATAAACAAATCAGCTGAAGCTTAAAAATTGCCTGATTTAAACAAAGTATTAAGAAATATTACCAATTTGAGTTTGCGGAAAACTCAAGTTTTTCTCGCAAACTCGCTGGAACGGTTTCAAAACCTATTAGACGCTATCCCGCGTCCAGCAAGTTTTCCGCACCCTCATTTCCTCAAAAAAATAGGGAGCGCTTGTGGGCGCTCTCTAAATTTTATATTCTATCTAATCTTAAACATTACCGTAGTAAGCGTCAATATAGATTTTCTTGATGTCTTCCATCAACGGATATGCAGGGTTTGCACCTGTGCACTGGTCGTCGAATGCAAGTTCAACCAACTCATCAAGGTTGTTCATGAATGTTTCTTCATCAACACCGAAGTCTTTGATTGAGTTTGGAAGGTCTACCTTCTTCATCAAATCATCAACTGCGTTAATAAGAAGTTGAGCTTTTTCGTCGTCGTTGTTTCCGCCCAAATTCAATTCGTCTGCGATTTGACCGTATTTCATTTTAGCACAAGGGAATTTGTATTGAGGGAAGATTGCCTGTTTCTTAGGCGCGTCAGAAGCGTTGTACTTCATAACCTGTCTGATAAGAAGCGCGTTAGCCACACCGTGTGGAACATGGTACATTGCACCAAGTTTGTGAGCCATTGAGTGGCACAATCCTAAGAAAGAGTTAGCGAATGCCATACCTGCAATTGTTGCAGCATAGTGCATTTTTTCTCTAGCAACAGGGTCGTTAGCACCTTCTCTGTATGAACGTTCTAAGTATTTGAATACCAACTTGGTAGCTTCTAAAGCGTTTGAGTTAGTGAAGTTAGTAGCCATACAAGATACGTAAGCTTCGATTGAGTGTACAAGAGCGTCAATACCAGATGCTGAAGTCAAGCCCTTAGGCATTCCGTCAACAAAGTTAGGGTCAACGATTGCCATGTTTGGAGTTAGAGCGTAATCAGCAATTGCGTATTTAACCTGTGTTTCATCATCGGTAATAATCGCAAACGGAGTTACTTCTGAACCAGTACCTGAAGTTGTAGGAATAGCAACCATTGTAGCCTTTTTACCCAATTCAGGAATAGAGCAAATTCTCTTTCTGATATCCATGAATCTCATTGCGATATCTTCGAAGTTTGTATCAGGTTGTTCATACAATAACCACATAATCTTAGCTGCGTCCATTGGAGAACCGCCACCAAGAGAGATGATAACGTCTGGTTCAAACGGTTTAAGAACTGCCATTGCCTGATTGATTGTAGACAAAGTTGGGTCTGGTTTAACGTCGAAGAATACTTCATGTTCAATACCGATTTCGTCAAGAACCTTAGTAATATTATCTACTGCACCGGAGTTGAACAAGAATCTGTCTGTAACAATAAACGCACGTTTTTTGCCAGAGAGTTCTCTAAGAGCAAGGTCAAGAGCTCCTCTTTTGAAGTAAACCTTAGGTGGAACCTTAAACCATAACATATTTTCTCTCCTTTCAGCAACAGTTTTGTAGTTAAGTAAGTTTTCAACGCCTACGTTACCTGAAACAGCGTTGCCGCCCCAAGAACCGCAGCCAAGTGTCAATGACGGTTCAAGCT
>CANAXK010000011.1 GCA_947365485.1 uncultured bacterium | reverse complement strand
GGCTCACAAAGAAGGCGGGATGGTGAATGTGTCTTCATGGGTCAAAACAGGCTCAATTAATGAGAACGACAAAAACAACGGAATTTCACACTTCCTTGAACACCTCATGTTTAAAGGCACCCACAAACACAAAGCAGGCGAATTTGACCATATTCTTGAATCAAAGGGTGCTATTGTAAACGCTGCTACATGGAAGGACTACACATTCTATTACGTAACGCTTCCAAAAGGCGAAAACAATGAGAACTTCTACACAGCAATAGACCTGCATGCCGATATGATGACAGACCCTGTTATCCCTGACTACGAAATGGGTGCACCGTTTGATATCAACGACAAAAATGTAACAGACAAACGCGAGCGCCATGTTGTAATCGAAGAAATCAGGATGCGCAAAGACCAGCCTTGGACAAAGGTTTACAACGCAACAAACCACGCAATGTACACTTCCCACCCGTACAAACGCGATGTTATAGGAACACCGGAAATCATTTCAAAGGTTCCGCAGCAGGAGATTATGGAATATTATAGAACCTTCTATTCTCCAAAAAATGTTACAACAATTGTTGTGGGCGATTTTGATTCCGAAGACATACTTAAAAGAGTAGTAGAAGCTTTCCACTGGGGCGAAAGACCGGAGCCACCGGAGCGAAACATAATGCCGGACAAGCCGGTTGAGAATCAGGTTTATATCGAAAACGAGGCGAACATCAATTCAACATTCATGATGATAGGATTCCTGGGCGCACCAGCAAAGGATTTGAAAAACGTCATCATGCTTGAGATGCTTTCAATAATTCTGGGGGAAGGCACAAGCTCAAGGCTTTACGTTAACCTTGTAGAAAATCAGGAAGAGCAAATCTTCAACATGATTGATGCGGAAAACTACACATTCAGAGACGGCTGCAACTTCTTTGTTCAGGCGAATTTGAACCCGCAATATAAAGACAAGGCAATTGAACTTGTGAAATCAGAGATTGAAAAACTCAAAACCGAAATCACAGACAGGGAGCTCAACAAAGCAAGGAAGAAGCTCAAATCAAGGTTTGCGTGCGAGGTTGAAAACGTTTCAGACATTGGCGAGACAATCGGGTACTACATGACAGTTTGCGACGATTTGGCGCTTGCAGAAGAATACATTCCGCTCTGCGAATCTCTGACAAAAGAGGATTTGGAAGACGCTGCAAGACGGTATCTTGATTTGAACCATGCGGTTATTTCGGTGCTGAGACCCAAAGCATAAATTTTGGGGTATAATATTCCTATGCTAGAGAATAAAAATATTTTAGTAGGGATAACCGGCGGGATTGCAGCATACAAAATCTGCACGCTTATCAGAATGTACAGAAAAGCAGGCGCAAACGTTCGAGTTGTGCTCACTCCAAACGCCTTGAATTTTGTGACAAAACTAACCTTGCAAACGCTTTCTAATAACGAGGTTTACGTAGAAAACTTCGAAATCAACGACTACAAACCCGAACATATCGCACTTACTGAATCAGATATTTTCGTTATTGCACCGGCGAGCGCAAACACTGTTTCAAAAATCGCAAACGGAATTTGCGACAACCTTCTCTTATCAACTGCCTGCGCTTTTAGTAAACCAATCCTCTTAGCGCCAGCCATGAACACAAACATGTGGAACAACCCGTTTGTGCAGGAAAACCTCGCGAAGCTCAAAAAAACCGGATACCACATCCTTGAGCCCGACAGCGGATACTTAGCCTGCGGAACATCGGGTGTCGGAAGGATGAGAGAAGTTGAGGAGATTTTCGACAAGACCGTTGAGATTCTCTCATCTGCAAAGCTGAAAGGCAAAAAAATCCTTATTACAGCAGGCGGCACAAGAGAAAAAATCGACCCTGTAAGATACATTACGAACTCGTCTTCCGGAAAAATGGGAATCGCGCTCGCTGACGCGGCTTACGCGCTCGGCGCAGAGGTGACGCTTGTTTCGACTTTTCCTGTGGATAAAAATTACCAGAACATCGTCGCTCAAACCGCGCAGGAGATGGAAAAAGCAGTGAAAGAAAGGACGCCGTTTCAGGACTGTGTGATAATGGCAGCAGCTGTTTCAGACTACAGGGTGGCGAATTATTCAGAGCAAAAGATTAAAAAAACTTCTGATGATGGAATTACTCTGGAGCTTATCAAGAATCCGGATATTTTGAAAGAGATTTCCGGAGCTGAAAACGTAAAAATCGTCGGGTTCTGCGCGGAAAGCGAAAACCTTCTGGAGAACGCAAAAACAAAGATTCAGAACAAGGGCTGCGACCTCATTATAGCAAACGATATCTCAAGAAAAGATATCGGGTTTGATAGCAACGAAAACGAGGTTTATATTATAAACAAAGAGCTTGAAGTCAAACACCTTGAAAAAGACACAAAACAAAATATCGCCAAACGTATTCTGGAGGAGATTTTTGAATAAATACGATATTGTCCGTAAAATAGAAGACTTCGCGCCACTCGAAACACAGGAAAAGTGGGACGCAAGCGGTTGGATTGTTGATAAAAAAGAGACAAACGTGGAAAAAATCATGTTTGCCCTCACAATCACGGACAAAGTCTTCAATCAGGCTCTTGAATCAGGCTGCGACATGATAATCTCGCACCACCCGCTGTTTTTCGTACCGCTTAAGTACCGCGAGATGAACATGTACTGCGCTCACACAAACCTTGACCGCGCAAAGGGCGGGACAACTGATTTGATTCTTCAAAAATTGGGCTTGGAAGGTGAAGGCGAAGGCTTTGTAAGAGTGGTTAAGCTTCCGGCGCCAATTAGCGTTGAAGAATTTAGACAAACGCTTTTAACAATCTCACCGAATTTGAGGTATGTTAACAACTACGGCGCAAAAACCGTAGAATCAATCGGTTTTTGCGCCGGCTCAGGCTCGGAATTTATATCTGAAACTCCCACAGACGCGTTTGTCACAGGGGATTTGAAGTTCCACACGGCGCTTGATTCAAGGCAGGTTGTGTTTGACATCGGGCATTTTGAGAGCGAGATTTTCGCGCCGGAGCTTCTCAAAAAGATTTGCGGAGTTGGAGAAAAAGGAGTAATCGCGGATGAGACGAGCCCTTTTATTTAGTTTAATCTTTCTCCTGACCTCGATTTGCGTATACGCTTACGAGACGGTCATAATCAAGTTTCCTCCTGAACAGAACTGGCAAAGAGGGTACTACAAAAAGGTTGGAGACGAAGCAATACTTATGTATGTGCCAAGAGGCCAGAGCAAGGACAACTGGGTGGAGTCAGTGGTTGTCCACTCTTACAACCACTCGAGTTATCCTGTGAATGTTTTTATAACCAACAACGCAGCAAAGATGCAGAAGGTTAATCCAACTGCGTCTTACAAGACGCTCAAAAAACATGCAAACGATGCGATTATCGGAAGGTGCACAGAAAAATACGGGAACGTAGAAGCGCAGTGCGAGTTCTTTCGGGTCTCAAGAACGCATGGCGGGATAGTTACGATTCATTACATGAACAAGAACAAAAACGATTTTCTTTCTAATTACACTGTCTGGTACGACATAATAGCGAAAGCAAAGTTCTACAACAGCTACTACCGCGACGAGCGGATACTGGATAAGTCAGAGTTCTTTGAGCTCTAACTTCACAAAAATTTTAAAATATTGTATGATAATTAAGTCCGGAGTTTTAATAAGAAAGGAATTTTTTATATGATAAAAAAAGGCTTCACCCTAGCAGAATTACTTATCACAATGGGAATCATAGGTGTTGTAGCGGCGCTCGTTGCACCGGGTTTGATAATAAATAATATAAACGCGGCAAACGCATCAAAGCTATCTTCAACTATTTCTGATTTTGAAAACGCGCTCACCACATCAATTGTAAAAGAGCAGGTTGATACTATTTATGACACAGAAGCATGGAACAAGGGTGGAAGCTTAAGCTCAACCTCATCTGACTCTTATATGAATTCGTTTGCAGGTGAGCTTGGAAAATACACATACGTTGTTCCGAATACAAAAAACAAAAAACCTTCAACTTTTTATAAAACCGCATACAGCCTTGCCGCAAGCGGAGACAAGGGAAGCGCACATTCGTTCAGCAGCTCTTTTGGCTCTAACGGCGCTGGGTTCAACCTGAAAAACGGAGCTGTAATATTCCTTCATCTGGCACAGCTTGACGATTCTGACGAAGCCGACAAAAAGGCAGACGAAATCGCAATGGAGGGCGGCTCACTTACACGCACAGCAGGCCAAGTTTTGATTGACGTTAACGGACAATCCGCTCCAAACACTATCGGACGCGACATTTTCGGGTTCGAAATCGGCTCTGACGGAATCCTGTATCCAATCGGCGGACGCGATTATGCAATATTCAAATCAACAACCGCAAGCTGGTCAACAGACGACATCTGGAAAAACAGCAGCAGCAAAACTGCCTGCACTGACTCAACCAAAGCCGACAGTGGATTTGGCTGCACAGCACGCTTGATTGAAGACGGGTTTAAGGTCACATACTAATTGCCCAAATTTTCACCCCCGTGCTATAATTTTGGTATGACAGACAAAATTACAATAAAGGGTGCGAGAGAACATAACCTTAAAAACGTGTCGTTGCAAATCCCCAAAAACGAATTAGTCGTGTTTACGGGTGTTTCCGGCTCGGGTAAAAGCTCGCTTGCATTTGATACAATATTTGCAGAAGGCCAGAGAAGGTACATTGAAAGCCTCTCAACCTACGCACGCCAGTTTTTGGGTCAGATGGATAAGCCGGATGTGGATTATATTGACGGACTTACACCCGCGATTTCTATTGACCAGAAATCAACAAGCAACAACCCGCGCTCAACCGTGGGTACTGTGACAGAAATCTACGACTACCTGAGACTTTTGTTCGCAAGAATCGGAACCCCGTACTGCCCGAAATGCGGAAAACCAATCAAGCCTCAAACAATTGACGAGATTGTAAACAGTATCCTCAAACTTCCGGAAGGCAGCAAAATCCAGATTCTCGCCCCGCTGGCAAAAGGCAAAAAAGGCGAGTTTCAATCACTATTTGAAGAACTAAAGCAGGAAGGCTTTGTGCGCGTAAAAGTTGACGGCGAGGTCTACAACCTTGATGAAGACGAAATCAAGCTTGCAAAAACCAAAGCCCACACGATTTCTGTTGTGATAGACCGCGTTGTTGTAAAACCCGAAGCAAAATCAAGAATCGCAGACAGCGTTCAAATCGCGCTCAAAAAAGCCGACGGGGTTGCGAACATTGATGTTGTAGGCGGAGAAGAAATCGTGTACAGCGAAAAACTCGCCTGTCCTGATTGCAATTTGAGCTTTGAAGAACTCACACCTAGGATTTTCTCGTTCAACGCACCGTACGGCGCATGCGACAAGTGCGGCGGGATTGGTGTTGATTTCAAAATCGACCCTAATTTAGTTGTGCCTGATAGAACAAAGAGCATCAACGAGGGCGCGATTTACCCGTGGAGTAAGTCTTCTACCGGATACTATGACGACGTAATCAAAGCGGTGAGCGAAGCTTACAAAATAGATTTGAACCTGCCGTTCAGGGATTTGCCGGAAGAGCACCAGCAGATTATTCTTTACGGTTCTGATGAGCGCATACCGATGAGGATTCGCGAATTTGGGAGCAAAAGGTACAGAACCAGCATGCAGAAATTCATCGGCGTTATTCCGTTCCTTATGAAGCACTACAATGTTGACAGCGAGTACTGGAAAGCCGAAATCGAGAAGTACATGGTGACAACTCCGTGTGAAAAATGCGGCGGTGCAAGGCTCAAGCCGTTCCCACTTGCTGTTCGAATCAACGGGGTGAATATTTACGAGTTCTGTCTCATGCCGGTTGATAAGGCTTACGAGTTTGTGAGCGAGCTTTATCTCACGCTTTCTGACTTCCACATGAAAATCGGGAAACAGATTCTTGACGAAATCCGTGCAAGGCTAAAATTCCTCTGCGATGTTGGCTTGAACTACCTTAACCTTGCCAGAACATCCGGAACGCTTTCAGGCGGGGAAGCTCAGAGAATCCGGCTTGCAACCCAGATTGGAAGCGGACTTTCAGGAGTATTGTACGTGCTTGATGAGCCTTCAATCGGCTTGCACCAGCGCGACAACGACCGGTTAATCAAGACGCTTTTGAAGCTCAGAAACATGGGCAACTCGCTCATTGTGGTTGAACACGACGAGGACACAATCAGAAACGCTGATTACATTGTGGATATCGGGCCAAACGCCGGAGTAAACGGCGGGAACGTGATTGCGCACGGCTCAGTTGAGGATATCATAAAGGCAGACGACTCGATTACCGGCAAGTATTTGAGCGGCGAGTACAACATTCCGATTCCAAAGAAGGTAAGAGAAGGAAACGGAAATTTCTTGCAAATCAGAAACGCGTTCAAGAACAACCTCAAGAACATTGATTTAGACATTCCGATGGGTAAAATCGTTGTCCTCACAGGTGTTTCCGGCTCAGGGAAATCAACGCTTATGCAGGAATTGATTTACGAATACGCTGTGCATAAGCTTCGGAAGAACAAGCCTAAGCCGCAAGGTGTGGACGAGATTCTCGGGTTTGAGCATCTTGACAAGATTATCGACATTGACCAGTCGCCAATCGGCAGGACACCGCGTTCCAACCCTGCGACTTACACGGACGTATTTACGCACATAAGAGAACTTTACGCAAAGACAAACGAGGCAAAAATGCGCGGTTACAAGCCTGGAAGATTCAGCTTCAACGTCAAGGGCGGGCGTTGCGAGGCTTGTTCAGGAGACGGGGTTTTGAAGATTGAGATGAACTTCCTTTCTGACGTTTACGTAAAATGTGATGTGTGCAAAGGGAAGCGCTACAACAACGAGACGCTTGAGGTCAAGTACAAGGGCAAGACAATTGCCGACGTTCTGGAGATGAGTGTAAAAGAGGCTTACGAGTTTTTTGAAAACATTCCGCAAATTGCAAACAAGCTCAAGACGCTTAACGATGTTGGTTTGGACTACATAAAGCTCGGCCAGAGTGCGACAACCCTATCCGGTGGTGAAGCGCAGAGAATCAAGCTTGCTTCCGAGCTCAACAAACGCGCAACCGGAAAGACACTTTATCTGCTTGACGAGCCGTCAGTCGGGCTGCACTGGCACGATTTGGACAAGTTGATTAAGATTATCCAGCAGCTTGCAGACAACGGGAACACGATTCTGATAATTGAGCACAACCTTGATTTAATAAAGGTTGCTGACTACATAATCGATTTAGGGCCTGAGGGTGGAAACGCCGGCGGCGAGGTTGTTGCCTGCGGTACGCCAAGAGAGGTAGCAAGGAATCCGAAGTCTTTCACAGGGCAGTATTTGAAGCAGTTTTTTGAATAGATTCTAGACAAATAAGAAAATATATTATAAAATGGATTTGGGTAGTGCCCGTCACTTCCGCTCCACACACGTAAATACTAAGAAAACGATGGAGAAAGGAGGTGAAAGAGTATGATTTCTTTGCTTTTTTACATTGTAAAATGTCACAAAGAAAAATTTCCAGCACTTGAGATACTGGAAATCATTCTAAAAAGCTAAATCATAGGGTACTAAGCGAAGCTCTAAGGAAACACTACTTTCTTAGGGCTTCCCCCTATGTCTACATTATTTATGATTTTAATACATTTGTCAAGTGGTGTATAATATACTTATGAACGACACTTTGCGCGACACAATCAAACTCGTTCCGGAGCAGCCGGGGTGCTATCTTTATTACGATAAAGAGGGCGAGATTATTTATGTGGGCAAGGCAAAAAACCTTAAACGCCGCGTGTACAGCTATTTTCACAAACAGCACGACAGCGTAAAAACAACCGTGCTTGTTGCGCAAATCGAAAAGCTGGAATACATTATCACAGATTCAGAAGTCGAAGCGCTCATTCTTGAATCCCACCTGATTAAGAAACACAAACCAAGATACAATGTGCTTCTTAAAGACGACAAAAAATACCCTTACTTCCTGATTACAGACGAAGATTTTCCGCGCATTCAGGTAGTTCGCAAAAAGAACCTGAATCCTGACAAAGGCAGATTCTACGGGCCTTACACAGATGTGGGTGCAATGTACGCAACGCTGGATTTTTTGAAAAAGCTCTTCCCGCTCAAGCAGTGCAAGACCCCGAAATTCACAAGCCGGCCTTGTCTTTACTACCACATCGGAAAATGTCTTGCGCCGTGTCAGGGCAAAGTCACACCGGAAGAGTACCAGAAGCTTATCCGTCAGGTTGAGTTGTTCTTAAGCGGGAAGCAGACCGAGCTTTTGAAGCAGATTCAGGAGCAGATGCAGAAGTATGCAGCGAGTGAGCAGTTTGAAAAGGCTGCAAAAATGCGTGACAGCTACCTTGATTTGCAAAAGACACTCGAGCGTCAGAAAGTTGTTTACGAGAACACAAAACTCAACGAGGACATCATTTCTGTGATTTACGAAGACGGTATCCTCGCGATTGTGATTATGATGATACGCGAAGGCAGGCTTATTGACAAAAAAGACTTCACATACTTTGTCGACAATATTGACAAGACAGAGTATTTTGAAACATTCTTCCGTGACTACTACACCGCGCTCAAGCTCGAGTTCCCGGACAGGATTATTTCCCATGACTTAGAAGCAATCGGAGACAAAGGGCTTTACGAGGACTGGTTGAAGGTTATATCAGGCAAGAAGATTACCATAAATTACGGCAAGAGCGGCAAGTACAGGGAGCTTTACGCGCTTGCGCACAAAAACGCGGAGAATCTTTTAGAAAACGCAAAGCTCAAAAAGATGGCGCAAATCAGGGATGATTTCAACGAGGTCGGGGCTTATCTTGCAGAGAAGTTGGAGCTCACGAATTTCCCGAACAGGATTGAGTGTTACGACATCTCGCACATTCAGGGCACAAACACGGTCGCTTCGATGGTTGTGTTCCAGAACGGGCTTCCGAAAAAGACAGCTTACCGCAAGTTCAAGATTAAGACAACCGAAGGCAAGCCAGACGATTTTCTTTCAATGAAAGAAGTTTTGTCCCGTCGTCTTGCGCGGCTTGGCGAGCCGAAGTGGGAGAAGCCGGATTTGATTATTATTGACGGTGGAAAAGGGCAGCTTTCGAGCGTTATGCAGATTGTGGCTGACATGGGGATAAAGGTTGGTGAAGGCGGAATTGATTTTGTCTCGCTTGCCAAGCGAGAAGAGGAGGTATTTCTTCCAAACCGGTCGGAATCGATTCTGCTTCCGAGGGATTCCAACGCGCTTTATCTAATCCAGAGGATTCGTGACGAGGCGCACAGGTTTGCAATCATGTTCCACAGGGATTTGCGGTCTAAGAAATTAAAAGAACAGAATTAAGTATCAAATTTCTCTGCGTACTTAACCAGAGCGTCATAAACATCTGCAAGGATTTTGCCCTCGCGCACTTCTTTGTAGAGTATCAAAAGTGCTTCGAGCCTGTTTAGACGCCTTCTGTATACGCGCGCTTCTCTTAGAGCGCTGTATTTGTCTGCAGTTGATATTATCTGGACTCCGATTGACGGAGGTGTCTTTCCTTCCTCAAGTTCAGGGTAGCCTGACTTTTTGAGATTCTGGTGATGGTATTTGATAAGCTCCAGAGTCTCTTCTTTGATGTTCTGGGTTTTTAAAAGTTCGTAGCCAAGAGTCGAGTGGATATTCATAATCTCGCGCTCTTTAACGTTTAATTTTGCCGGCTTGTTCAAAATCTTTGACGGAATAAGAACCTTGCCTAAATCATGAAGCATTGACGCTTCCTTAATAATTGCCTTGTCGATTTCTTTTTTTAACGGTTCTGAAAGTATTGAATAAATCCCCATTGCGATATTGCAGGTGTCGTTCATGTGCCCGCCTGCAAGCTCTTTCAGGGTTTTTGTATCAACCGAAGGTTTGATTTTGTATTTTTTCAAAAGCCCCTTGATAGCAGGGTTGAGGTCAACCATGTTCTTGAACGCGTTTTTTTGCAGCTTCTCGTCTTTGCCAGATTTGAGGAAAGTTTTTCCGTAATTATCCGTGTAGACAAAGAATGTGCTGCTGCTAATCTGAACAGCGCCTTTCAAGCTCACTATTTTTCTTTTTTCGGGGTGTTTTAAAATCATTTTTCTCAATTGGATTTATACTTATAAAAACGTAATATAAGTTTACAATAAATTCTAAATTTATGCAAGGTTTCGTTTGATACGAATTTATTTTTTATAAACGTATTTTCCAAAAGCCGATTGATTTATTGACTCAATCCTGCTATAATTCTAACTGGTAAAGGTAATCATCCCACACCACCCCGGCAACAACATGAGTTGATGGACTTTGTGCTGGAAGGGAGGTGATTGCTATGATAAGACTGCTTATTGTAATAAAAATAGCACTTATTGCCGTAAGTGCTATTTTACAAATTATTTTAGTCTTGTTGTAAAGGGATGATGGAGCTTTATGGCGACTCAAGCTTCCCTTTACTTTATTATAACGTACATTTGTCAAAATTTCAACAAACAAAAAATAAAAGGGCACCAAAATGCCCTTAAAAATGGTAAGTATATTAAAATTGTAGACTATATTTTTTAACCACCTGCGCTCTTCATCCGTGAGGAGCGCAAGATTATTATAGATAATTCAGTAAACTCATACCCATTGAAGCGGATGAAACCTGCAAGCTAGCCTGATAAGCGTACTGCGCTTGCAGCCAGTTTGATATCGCCGTCGGAAGATCAACATCCTTCTGGGATGAAAGATACGCAGTCAAATTGTCGTTGCTCGTCTCAAGAGTTGAAGTCGTCATCTCAAGCCTGTTATAAACCCCGCCAAACTTGGTCTGCTCCTCTGTTATATCGGTCAAGGAGTTCTTGAACATGTCCAAAGTAGAGTTCATCTGCTTATACCCAGCCTCTGTGTCACCGTCCAAAACCATCTGGATTGAGTTGCTCAAAAGCTTCATCGCACCCAATACGCCAGAGTACTTCTCATCAACAATCGTTGCCTTCAAATCCTCGACTTTACCGGTGTAATCAGTGCCATCTTCATAGGTGTAAGTCTTTTTGCCGTCAGCATCAACATTTTCGATAACCTTTTTGCCATCAGCGTCAGCGTACTCGAATGTTGCTTCGTAGTAGCCAAAAACCCTGTCGCCGGTCGTATTGATTACCTCAAACACGCCGTCAGAGACTTCTGTTTGTCTGATATAATCCGGGTTATCATGCGGTGTACCGTGATAAATTATATTGCCATTATCGTCAATCTCATATGGGTGAATCTTTGTGTTAGCGCCGCCAAAGATATAATTGTCGTTATACTCTGTGTTTGCAAGGTCAACCATTGTCTTGATTGTCTCGTCAACTTCAACCTTAAGAGCCTCAAGCGAAGTGTTTGAATAGGTCTGATTGTTTGCCTGAATCGCTTTGTCCCATACAGTAGAAAGGTATCCGGTCGCAAGTTCCATCAAATCGTCAAGCGCGCTCAACTCGGTTGTCGCAAGTTCCACATTCTTTGAAAATGTATCTATCTGACCGAGTTGCCTGTTCGTATTAAGAACATTTACAGTCGCAATAGGGTCGTCAGTAATACTTGTTAGCCGGCTTCCAGAAGCAAGCTGTTTAGAAATCCTGTTGTAATTCATCAGGTTGCGTTGCATATCAGCAACGAGTTGAGAATATTTTCCGCTTGTAGAAATTCTGTTTACCATAATTACCTTCCTAAAGTCATTAACGTATCAAGACAAGTATTGCAAGTGTTAAACACCTGCGCAGCCGCAGAGTATGCAGTCTGAAATCTTACAAGGTCGACCAGCTCCTCGTTGATATCAACTCCGGTTGCGTCCTTAATCTTTGTTTCGATTGAGTCAACAACCTCGCTCTGGGTGTCGTAAAGAGATTGAAGCGTGTTTCCCGCAGCAGCAACTTTACCAACAATACTTGTGTAGAAATCCTCAAGAGACATTCCATTCAAATCGGCCTGTTTTTCGTTTCTTGTGCCAAGCATTGCCGCCGCGTTTTGCGCATTACCCACAGCGTTCTCGTCAAAGTTTACACCGTCACCGAAGAACGCACAGGCAAGTTTCCAGCACCCGTCTTCTGTCAGCAAAGCCGGATTAATCTGGATATTCCCTGCTGTAATCCCTTCTCCAGTACCATCCGCTGAGTTTACGAATATAAGATTGTTTTCATCCGTTGCCATCAACTTGCCTGTGTCATCCGGATTTATGCAATAAGCACCGTCTCTGGTATTCAAATCGTTCATCAGGTTTGCAAGAGTCTGCGCAAGTGTGTTAAGCCCCTTCATAACAGTTCCAGCATTAATCCCATTTTCACCGTCGCCGTTGTCTGTTGCAAAGTGAAGCAAGCCACCCAGTGTACCTGACCTGATTTCAGCGTTCGCGTTACCAATAATCACGCGGTCTTCCTGAGGGTTGTAAATGCTTATAACAGCGTTTTCTCCGTCCCAGTCATCAGGATAAGTAATCCCGTTCTTTTCGCAATAAGATTTTGCTGTCTCAATCTGGAGCTCGCCCGTCACAGTCGCGCCCTTAACAAGCGCTGTTCCACAAGCATAGACGTTTACTGACCCGTTTGCTTTTTCAACGACCTTGATATCGGTGAATTTCGCAATATCATTAAGAATCAAGTCTCGTTTATCAAGCAGGTTGTTTGCCTCAAGCGTACCGGTCTGGGTAATCTGGAGTGCTTTGTTAACGCTTGCAAGTTCTTCGAGTTTATTATTCAGAGCCTGGAATTGAACGTAAATCTTAGAGTTTTCAAGGCTTTCGTCTGACTCGCCGTCACCCAGTGCTTCTGTTGTGTTCTGCTGAAGCTGTTTGTACTTGGTGTTCATTGTAGCAGCCAGTGTTTTTGTTGTCTCAATGAAATTGATTCTGGCTGTTGAGCTTGCAGGGTATTCGTTGAGGTTGTTCAAAGCTTCATAAAACTTGCTAAGCGCATCATCAATCCCCGTGCCTTCGAGGTCGTCTAGGATTTTAGCAAGATCCCCCAGTCCTTCGAGTTGGGCTTCGAGTTTGCTCTTATCTGAAAGCTGGTTTCTATAGTACGTGTTAAGGTACTCGTCGTTGTAGCGCATGATATTAGCAATCTTCACCCCGCCGTTTGCACGAACCTGACTGTAAACGCTATCACCAATAGTACCCGCGATGTTTCTTGTCGCAAGATTGGCGCGCTGTTTGTGGTAGCCTTCAGTGTTCATGTTGGCAACATTGTGGGAGACAACGCTAATTGCCTTCTCATTCACAGATATTGCACCTGCGCTCATGTTTAGTGATGATAATAAGCTAACCATGTTTTACCTCATTCGATTAAGTTGTAGTTCTGAATTCATTCAGGGCGCAAATATCCCTAAATTTGTTCATTCACTGTCCACATGTCTATGTCATGTGTGTCTGTTTTTCCTGCTCCGTTATAAAAACTTCCTTGAGGAGCAAAAGCATTCACTATCGTTTCCAACATCTTGTTAGAGATTATGATGCCATGTTTTAATAATTCCACATTTTGCCGATTTAATAACGCTAACTCATCAAAATTGTTACAAATCTTTACCTTTCGTTCTTTTAGAGGCTCTGCAAAATTCGGTGCTTCGCGCTCTGCGAGAGCGATTAAGCCTGACATATTCAAGTCTTCTCCACTTAGTTCAACAACAAGATTTTTTCGCGTGTCGTTAAGTTTTAGAATCTTGTTATTGAGTGCGAGGATTTTGTTATCGAGCACACCCAAATCATCGGGCTTGGATTTTTTAAGTGTTTCTTTCTTTTCCTGAAAGAGCTCCTTAAGTTTTTCGTAAGCCGTGATTTCCTTGTCGAGAATTTCTATTAAGTTGTGGAATTGTTTGTTATCCATAAATTTCCTTAGAACAGGTACTTAATAAACCTGTTAAATATACCTTCGTTCTGGTTTCTAGAGATTGCGCCTCTGCCGGAGAGTGCAAACTGCAGGTTAGAAACATTGTACGAGTAGATTTCGCCGTCAACATTGAGCCACCTCGGGTCGACCACGCCTGTCACAATAAAATCCATTCTTTCGTTACCGTTAACAAGCACCTTTTTGCCCTGCACACTTAGGTTTCCGTTCGGAAGCTGCTGGATTACCTGAACAGCGATTCTGTCTCCGAACGCCATCTGTCTTGCGCCGTTAGCAGAATTTGAGACCTCATTTGAGCCACCGAATCCGTCGGAGCTCTTGAGTGCAGACAAATGAAGCCAGTCTTTCAGGAATGTTGTAAAGGTATCAACAGTGTTGGATGACTTAGCGGAAGCATAAGTCAGGTTATCGCTCACCGTAATATTTTCTGCCATGATTATAGAGAGCAAGTCACCAATCTGGTGTGCCTGAACCCCGCCGAACAATGAGCGCGGTGTGCCCTGATAGTTTGCGCTTGCACCGAGTGTAAACAGAGATTCTGCGTTTACGGAAGGCACTGTTAGCGCTGTCATCGTTAATATTATTGTTGATACAAGTAATTTTTTCATAATAATCAATCCCCAAGATTAGCAAAGGTACTCTGCTATAACACTTCTACCGTACAGTAAACCGTATTTGATGTCATCATCTGAAATATTGAATTCACCAACTTTTTTGGCGCACTCCCTCAGCTCTGACACATCGATTCTGTCAAGGAGACTCTTTGCAGAGCTTGTGTTTACGCCCTTTGATACCTCGACCTGTTCTTCGTCTTTTTTTGGCAAAGTCTGGTTGGAGCGAAACGCGTTCAACGCGCTGAATTGCTGTACCGAATTATTTTGTCCTACTGATGATAACATTTATTTTAGCCTCCAACATACTTTTCCATCTGTCTGTAAATACTTTCTGCGAATCCGAACGTTGTTCTTGGATTACTTGCAAGGTCGTGACCCATCTGCTGGTAAACAATTGACTTGAACGTGTCCACATATTGCGATTCCTTACCGAAAAGCCCGTTGTCTCTGTCAACCGTCTTGTCCATTTGAGAAAGCATCTTTGTAATAAAAATTGCTTCGAATTCCTGTGCAGCTTTTTTCAACTGCTCTTTGGAATCTCCTGATTCCTTGATTCTGTTATAAAGCACCTGATCAGCGTTTACTGTCTGTGCGTTTTTGAGCCCGCTTTTGATTAAGTCTAAGGTAGGTGTTGAAAAATCCATGGCGCCCTCCTCTAAATAATTACCAGCTCTGCCTGCAAGCTGCCTGATTTCTTAAGAGCCTGCAAAATAGAGATTAAGTCAACCGGTGCCACGCCAATCGAATTAAGCGCCCTAACCAAATCATTCAGATTGCTGTTAGCCGGCATAGTAACAAGGCTTCCAGGTGCCTTGTTAATCTCGATATCAGAGTTTTCAAACCCGACTGTTGCGCCGTTTGAGAACGCATTCGGCTGTGAAACCTCGTTTGATGTAGAAACAGTAACCGTAATATTTCCGTGTGCAACCGCAGCAGGGAGAAGTTTTACATCAGCCCCGATTACCACTGTTCCCGTTCTTTCGTTAACAACGACTTTTGCCTTATCAAGTGTCGGTGAGACCTCGAGGTTTTCCAGTATAGAGATAAAAGAGACCCTGTCGTTAAGGTATCTCGCCGGAATCTTAACCCTTACAGAGCTTCCGTCAATCGCCTGCGCCGGTGCAATCTGGGAAACTGATTTTGCAATCCTTGAAACAAGGGTGTAATCAGAGCGGTCGATTGAAAGCGTGATTGAGTCCTCGTCCCCGATTTCTGTATAGATATCGCGCTCGATTATTGCACCGCCAGGGATTCTGCCGGTTGTGGTGATTGCTGTTCTTGCAGAAGAGCCGCCCGCGATTTTGTTAATACCGCCAACAGAAAGAGGGCCTTGAGCAACCGCAACAGCTTCGCCGTTCGGTGCTTTCAGGATTGTCTGGACAAGCACGCCGCCTTCAAGGCTCTTACAGTCTGCCATTGCTGAGACTGTAACATCGATTTTGTCCCCGTTTTTAGAAAACGGAGGTACTGTTGCTGTTACGATAACGGCAGCAGATGCGCCTTTCTGGATATAGTTTTCCTGCTCGATTACTGTGCCGAGGTTACGTAATAACATCTTGTTTGTAATCTGGGTTGAACGTGAGTTATCCCCTGTACCCGGAAGACCGACAACCAGTCCGTATCCCACAAGCTGGTTTTCACGAACTCCCTTAATATGGGTCAAGTCCATAATCCTTACTTTTGCGTCGATTGCGTTTACGGGTAAAAGCCCCGTAAGCATGAGCATCACTGTTAAAACTATCGCTACACATCTTTTCATATAACTACCAATACCTTATTTTCCCCGATTACTTTCCCGTTATAAACCTTTTTGTAATTCCTGTTCTCTACATTAACGTAGTCACCGCACATCCCGTCCATCATCGCAGTGCCGTCAATAGAAATCATCACAGCGCCGTTTGAGACAAAGAAAATCCGCACATCGGAATTTCTTGCAACATCAGGGCGCATTTTTACAAACCGTTTATCAATAATTTCGCCTTTTTGGAACGCTTTTTTTGTTGAGATTTCCTTGGAAAGCATTCTCTCTTCAAGAACGTAGTCCATTTTCATGGAAACATCAACCTTCTTAACCTCTGTGCTCTCTATTGTCACAGCCTGTTCTCTGTCGATAAAGTCTCTTGCCACAAGCACTTCTCTATAAACTTTTGTCTGCACCGGAAGGTTAAGGCTTCTCACAAACGCGTTGTTCACATAAACATCAACCCTTTTGATGTCGCGCGGTACAACCTTATCAGCGCCTGAAACAATTTTGTAGGTTATTTTCCCGTCAGGAAGCTGGAGCTGCGCAAACTGGGTTGCAGAAACTTTCACCTCAACATCACCGTCAGAAATCTTTTTGTACCCGTCTTCCAGAATTTTGGCAACAGTGGCTTTAACTTCAGCAGAAGTAACCACCTGCGCGCTTGCGCCGAGTGTGCTTATCATCATTATTAAAGCTGTTACCAAAAATTTATTCACCTACGACCTCTACGACATGTTATTAGTTATCTGCAAGATGTTGCTTGAAGAGTTAATCAGTTTTGAATTGGATTCAAACGCACGTTCTGCCTTGATTAGCCCGACAAGTTCGTCCACGATTTGAACGTTAGAGCCTTCGAGCATGCACTGTTGAATCAAGCCCAGACCGTTTTGACCCGGTGTATCCTGAACAGGGTTTCCGGAAGCCTGTGTTTCTTTATAAAGGTTGTGCCCGATTGAGAGCAAACCAGAAGGGTTCTGGAATTTAACCAGCTGCAAAGAGCCGACAGTTGACTGCTGGGTCTGCCCCGGAAGTGTTACAGAGATGTTTCCGTCCTGCGTAATCGTGATTTCTGTAGCGTCACGCGGGATTGAAACAGAAGGCTGAATCAAAAGCCCGTCGTTAGTACAGAGCTGGCCGAGTGAGTCTACCTGCAAGCAGCCGTCACGTGTATAAGCAAGTGAGCCGTCTTCTTTCATAACCTGCAAGAAGCCTTCGCCCTCGATTTCGATATCGAGTTGGCGTCCTGTTGAGATTGCAATCCCCTGTGTAAACACGCGGGTTGTTGCAGCGGTTTTTACACCGAGCCCGATTTCAATACCGACAGGCTGGTATGTACCCTGGTTCATCAGCGCACCCGGTGTTCTCACTGCTTGTGAGAGCAAGTCCTGAAACTCGATTCTGGATTTTTTGAACCCTGATGTGTTAACGTTTGCCA
>CANAXK010000010.1 GCA_947365485.1 uncultured bacterium | reverse complement strand
CACCAACCACAACTGCCTTCTTAGCCCTGTAAAGGATAGGGAAGCAGCTTGCAATGTCGCACTGGGAAGCCTCGTCGATGATTACAACATCAAACAATCCCGGTTTCATAGGTAGCGAGCCTGATACAGCATAAGTTGTTACGCACCAGCAAGGGAACGCTTCAAGAAGTGGTTTAAAGTCTTCTGTTTCAAGAAGTCTGTTTTGGAGGTTTTTCTTTCGCTCAACCAGTGATTTTGAATGAACAAAAAGTCTCTGGCGCTTAATCGGGTCTTGCATCAAGCTTTTTAACGCATCTCTACGCTTGCATTTCAGAATATCGATTGCCAGACGTTTTTGCTGTCGTTTCATATTTCTGATTTGTTCGGAGAGCACATGAATATTGCCTGTTGTCTGGATTTCGGTCTCGATTTTTCTTGCCTTGCATATGAGTTTTGCAAATTCAAGCTCAACCTGAAGCAAGCCCAGGTTCTCGTTATTCACATCAAAATTGTTGACTCTAAGCACTTTTTTCAGGTTCCCGATGGCAGACATGTTTTTGAGCCCTGTAAAGAACCCGCTTTTTTCAAGGTTCTCACTAAGTGACTTTATTGAGTTTTCAACCGTGTTGATTTCGTCCTCTTTCAAAACATGTTTTATGAACTGCGGTTTGGAATGTGTGTGCTCTTCGAGCTTGATTTGACCCTGAATCTGCGTCCATTCTTGTTCCAGCTTAATGATTTTTTCTGATTTTTTTTCTAAATCAGATATCGCTTTCAAAAGGTTTTCCATGTCTGAAACATCGCAGAGTATTGAGTTTTCGGCACCCTCGTCAAGGTCAACCTTGTTTGCAAGAAGGTCTTGAAGCTGCATGCTCAATTCTTTCTGGTAGTTCAAACGACCTGCTCTTAATGCCAAAAACGGAGCGCCGAGCTCGTTTAGTCGTTCTGCAACAACGTCAACAGCTTTGTCCATGCGGGATGCAACCAGAACAGTTTTGCCGTTTGCAATCAGGTGCGCGCAAAGGTTAACAATTGTCTGTGATTTCCCAGTTCCAGGAGGCCCGAAAACCGATACGAGTTTTGCATTTTCAACATTTTTAACAACATTCAGTTGTGCGTCTGAAAGCGACAAAGGTGTTACAGGAAAGAAGTCTGCAAGCGTCTTCTGCTGTGTGTCGGTCGGTTTTGACTGCGTGTACTCTTCGTTAATCAGATTGAGTACGGTCTCTCTGTAGATTCCGCTTGGTTTCTCAGCAATCTGGGTTAACTCGTGCAAAACACCTGCTGTTACAGAAGGGCGCTTTGTTAAGATTATTGCGCACTGTTTTGTGAGGCTTATCTTGTCGAGTTTGATTGTTGATTTTTTAGCGCTTTCTTCTTCCTCGATGATTTCGTCGACGTTTTCAGCGTTGACTTTTTCGTTGTAAAAATCTTTTGTGATGTTGTCTTCATCCACTTTTAATGCCGGATTCAGGGACACATCAATATCAGGAACAATGGATTTCAGGGTGGTTAAAAAGATATCCATTTTTTCCTGCGTAATTGGAACGGACGGCACAACATCAAGCAGGCCTTCAAGCAGCTGTTCTGTTTCGTCCTCGTCGTCGCTTTTTTTCATGAGCGCAGTAAGTGCGCCGGTGTTGAGTGAGAGAAATTCATCAGTCAACATGCAATTGATATTCACACCGTTTCTTTCGAGTTTGCAAGGTGCATAAAGAAGCGGGGTCAAAAATTCGTTTTTCTTGCCGCTTTTGGTTTTGCCGACCAGAAACAGGTAGCCGTAAATCAGGTATTTATCTTTCTGGCTTGTTTCAGACTGAATCATAAGTTCAGTGAGTTTCGGGTCAGAGCCTTCTAATCTCAAGTATTCCAGCCCCTGTGTGAAGAGGGTGTCTTCTTCGTCCAGAAAAATCCATTTGTTGTCTTTATCGGCTTTCAGGTTTCTGAAAGTCGAGCTTTTGACTTCTTCTCTCACGCAGTCGTGAAGATACTGGCTCAATTTTTTTATAAAACTGTTGTTGAATGCGGAATTAATCGCCCGTGTTGCTTCTTGTAACATGTACTCTCCGTTTGTTGTTTAAAATTTATAAATATTTTTTATAACTTCCCTTTGGGGTAATTATACCACATTTTGTCCGGAATTAATACTATTAATAAATGAGTTAAAGCGTTTAGAAATGTGCTAAAATCAAAATGCATAGGAGATTTTATGAAAAGAATTTTACTGATAGCAGCTTTTTTGATGTGTTCATTTGTTTTTGCAAACGAAACACCGCCAATAACTGCGCCGCAGAATATAATGTTTGAGAATTGTTCAAAATTCTTCGGGGTTAATAAAGACAAGCTTTACAGCCTCACTCTTGCTTCGCTTTCTGCAAACAGGTTCCAGATAGAAGAAGTCCAGACCTCAAACGGGTATATTATTTTTACGGCAAACCGGAACAAGTACCTTGCAACAGTTGCGGGGGTTGACAGCGCAAATTCGATTCTGAAAATCACACCGTGCAACAATGTTTACAATTTTCCGCCTGGGATTTTGATAAACACGTTTAAGTATATTGATTTGAATTTGAATCTGGAAATGAAATCATGAAAAAGTTTCTGCTGTTTTTTTTCGTAATATTTGCGACTCTTGGGCTCACAGCCTGCTCAATCCATGAAGATGCAGAGCAAAAAGAAATCACCTTCTGGACTTTGCAAATGGGCGATTTTTCTGACTATATGTACAAAGTCATTCGCACCTACGAAAAAGAACACCCGAATACCCATATAAAATGGGTTGATGTCCCGTTTTCCGAAGGCGAAAAACGCACCCTCGCAGCGGTTATGACTGATAACCCGCCGGATTTGATAAACCTTAATCCCGATTTTTCAGCACTGCTTGCCCAGAAAGGCACGCTGGAAGAGATTCCGGAAACAGCGGTCTCTGAGTTTAATCCGGAAATCATTAAGGCGCTAAAATACAATGATAAACTCTATTCAATTCCTTGGTATGCAACAAGCGCGATTACGATTTATAACAAAGACTTGTTCTCCCAATCCGGTATTTTGAGACTCCCGAAAACTTACAAAGAACTCGGTGCAATCTCTGAAAAGGTAAAAACAAATACTGGCGCTTACGCGTACCTGCCTACGATAACGGAAAACGACACAATGATAAAAATTCTGAACAAGTACGGAATTTCTGAGCCGGAGGACTTTTTACAGGCAAAACCGGTTTTTGAGATGTTTAAAATACTTTATCAAAAAGACCTGATACCGCCTGAGAGCATAACCTTCACTCATCGTGAAGCTCTTGAACAGTACATGGCAGGTAAGATTGTTTTCTTTCAGGGCGGAGCAAATTTTCTCACTATGATAAAAGAAAACGCGCCTTCTATTTATGCACAGACCGATGTCACGGAGCAGATTAAAGGCCCTGTGGGTCAGAACGATTTTTCTGTAATGAATTTTGTTATCCCGTCAAGAGCGAAGCACAAGAAAGAAGCGCTTGATTTTTGTCTGTACCTCACAAACGAGCAAAACCAGCTTGAGCTTGCAAAGATGACGAACGTTATTGCCACAAATTCGAATGCCTTGAGCGACAGTTTTTATAACGATTATTCTTCGCTTGAAGCCAAGGCGCGCTCAATCAGCGCAAAGCAGATTAATAAGATTACGCCGCAATTGAGGCAGCGCCGCAGTCAGAAAGAAATCAACACGCTTGTAAACACGGCCGTGCAGTCTGCGCTGTTGAACAAAGATTCTGTAGAGAATGTTTTGGACAAGCTCGCGAAGAGTTTGGCGGGGTTTGAGGATTAGTTGTTATTCCAGTCGAAAGGTTCTTCAAACGAAAAAAATTCAGAAGGTTGAATTTGAAGGACTTTTAGAAATGTAATAATAGCCTTGTGGCTCATTCTTCTCTCACAGCGTTCAATATGTCCTATGTATTTGAGATTTAAGCGAAGCCTGTCTGACAATTGTTCTTGCGTCAAGCGGTTCATAGTCCGGTATTTCCGGACTTGTTTAGCAATATTTTTCTGAAAATATTTATCAAAGCTTGACATAGTTTAATTATGTTTGTATACTTAATAAGCACCACTACCACAGAAGCACCATTGGGGGAATATATGGAAAATATGTATGCAGAATTTGTCTTACAGTTACAAGAAATTAGAAGCTGTATTGTTGTGTTACAGGTAGCTGCTCAAAATGAAAGTATACCAATTGATATTCCTGATGTTGGAAATAATTTGGAGATAATAAGAGAAAAACTGGATAAAATTATTGATAATTTTTTAGATATCACTGCTGATATGTAATTTTTATCTAAAATCAAATAATTTAAACAAGGGTACTTCCAATATATTTGATAATAGTATGAGTTTTTTTAGGCTGATAAAACGTTCAACACGTTCTACATGACCGACGAATTTTGAATTTGCATCAAGAAGTTCTGAAAGTTTTTCTTGTGACAAGCCTTTGGCAAGACGATACTTTCGAATATTTTTACCAAGATTTATGTATGTCTCTCTTTCAAAATCCATAACAATATGTTATGCCATGTGCTTTTGTGGCACCACTAGCATATAAGCACTATTGTTAAGCGCGTATTCCCTCTCCTTAGGGAGAGGGTGAGGGGTCAATCTTTATTCAAGTGATTTTAATATCGTTTCGTAAACACCTGCAATATTTTTATCAATATCACAATTCCAAAATCGTAAAACTCTAAATCCACGAGTTTCAAGATATTTTGTTCTTTCGGCATCTTTATCAATGTTGTCGGGTTCGTTATGTTGTCCGCCATCCAGTTCGATTATTAGCATTTTTTCTTTGCATATAAAAACTACAATATAAGGCCCGATTGGATGCTGTCGTTTGAATTTTAGGTTATTAATGTTGGAATTTCTAAGAATTTTCCAAAGTATTCGCTCTTGGGGTGTTGAATTTTTGCGTAGTGTTCTTGCTAAATCTGTATTTTTTGCCATGTTGACCCCTCACCCTAGCCCTCTCCCTAAGGAGAGGGAATACGCTAAACTACATCTTTTCAGGCGCAGACACAGCCAAAATATCAAGCGCATTCTTCAAAGTCGTCTTAATCGCAACCATCAATGCAAGCCTTGATTTCATCAACTCCTTGTCATCGCAAATAACGCGGTTTGAATTGTAGAACGAATGAAATTCAGCCGCAAGCTCCTGAACATAACGACAAATCGTGTAAACAGTCCTGTTCTGCGCAGAAAGCACAATTACGGACTTGAACTCCTCTAACTTTAGAATCAAAGATTTTGCACTCTCAGCAGTTCTAAGAATCATATCCTTGTCAAAATTATTCACTAACTCAGCCAACTCTGCCTCACTCATCGGCGCAGCAGACTTCTCGCCTGTTTCAGGATTGAGCTTTTCAGAAATCGCGTTTCTCAAAATTGAACAAACCCTCGCATAAGCATACTGAACGTAGAACACCGGATTTTCGTCTGTTGAACGCTTTGCAAGCTCTATGTCAAAATCAAGCGTCATGTCAATGTTCCGCATCTCCATCCAGTAACGAGTTGCATCGATTCCAACCTCTTCAATCAAATCGTCAAGCGTTACCATGTTCTTACGTTTGCCCATACGAACCTCTTCGCCGTTTATAACAAGGTTTACAAGCTGCCCGAGAAGCACTTCCAATTTGTCAGGGTCATACCCCAGTGCCTCGATTGAAGCCTTAACACGCGCAACATAGCCGTGGTGGTCTGCACCCCAGATGTTGATTAAACGGTCGTAACCGCGTCTTAACTTGTCTATGTGGTAAGCGATATCTGCGGTAAGATAAGTGTTTGACCCGTCAGCCTTCTTGATAACCCTGTCCTGGTCATCACCAAATTCGGAAGACTTGAACCACATTGCTCCCTCTTTTTCGTATAGCATTCCTTTTGACATCAGCTCTTTGTAGCTTTCCTCAACCTTACCGGAATTATGCAAATCAAGCTCTGAATAGAATTTGTCAAAATGCACCCTGAAATCTTCTAGTAAAGCCTTCTGACAAGCTTCCATCTCTTTTTTTGCGTAATCAGAAAGCACTTTTACATCCTCTGTAGGCTCGTGTTCTGACAGGAATTTTTTTGCAACCGGAATCAGATAATCGCCGGGATAGTAATTCTTTCTTTCAACTTCATCAGTCGGAAAATCAATATCCTCGCCCAATTCCTGCTTGATTCTAATTTTTAAAGAATTTCCAAGCTTCTGGATTTGCGAACCCGCGTCGTTGATGTAAAATTCCTGATACACTTCGTGCCCGTAGAATTTCAAAAGATTTGCAAGCGCGCTTCCCATCGCAGCCCAACGCCCGTGCCCGATGTGGAAAGGCCCTGTCGGGTTAGCAGAAACATATTCAAGCAGGATTTTTTCGGTCTTAACCCCTTCTGGTCTACCGTAATTCTCTTTCTTTTTGAGAATTTCTGCAACAGCGTCTGCAAGAAGCGAATTTTCTATCTTGAAGTTGATAAACCCGCCAACAACTGACACTGTGTAGTTTTGGCAAGATAGATTTTCAACAATCGCGTTTGCAATCATAGGCGGTGCAATTTTTGCAGAGCGCGCAAGTGAAGAAACATTCACCGCAAAGTCGCCAAAATCAGCGTTCTTTGGTTTTTCTATAATCAAGGAACCTGAATTGTATTCGCTCATCTGCCCGAGCTTGCCAGCTTCGATTGCTTTGTTTATTCCGTTTTCAACTTCTTTTAGAAAAAAATCTTTTAACATCTTTATCCTCGCTTAATCTTTTTTTGTTTGATTCAAGTATAGGATAAACAGGGGTAAATGTATAGGGCATGGAATCTGTGATTGATAAAATGCGCTAAGAAGTGTATGATTGAGGATGTAAATTACAAGGGTTTCATTATGATAGACGAAATTGTCCAAAAACTCAAAGACGCAAAACAGCCAAAAAGCGATTTTGTACACCTGATGGACGGGTTCAAAGACCCTTATCTTGTCCTGATTGCGTGTATCTTGAGCCTGAGGACAAACGACAGAACGACTTATCCGGCAACGCTCAGGATGCTTGAACTTGCCAAAACCCCGCACGAGATGAAAAATGTAATGGCCGAAGACCTCGCCAAGGCGATTTATCCGGTCGGGTTCTATGAAAACAAAGCAAGGCAGATTATTGAACTCTCAAGACAGATTGACGAAGAACTCGGAGGAGTCTGTCCGGATGAGATAGAAGATTTGGTTAAATTCAAAGGCGTTGGCAGAAAAACTGCGAACCTCGTGCTTTCTCTGGGGTTCAATAAACCGGCAATCTGCGTAGATGTGCATGTGCACAGGATTTTTAACCGGCTTGGGTATATCAAGACAAAAAATCCGGAGGAAACAGAGTTTGCTTTAAGAGAAAAACTTCCGCTCAAGCACTGGATTGATATTAACACACTTCTTGTAACGCACGGCCAAAATATCTGCAAGCCAATCAAACCAATGTGCGACAGGTGTCCAATTGCAGAGTATTGCGCTAAGATTATATAGTATGATAAGATAGATTTGAAAAGAGGGGTGTAATGTCAGAATCTGTTAATTGTCCGTTTTGCGGGAATATTATTCCAAAAGATGCTTTGAAGTGCGAAGAATGCGGCGCTTTGTTCAAAGAGCCGGAGCTTCCGGGAATCAAGTTCAAAGAACTCGGCCCATTCATCGCGATTGATGTTTTGACTTTCGGTTTTTTCTCAACTATCTGGTTTTTTATTAACGCAAATGCGATTAATAACCTCGTGTCTAAACCAAAAGACTGCTTGAAACTAAACTGGCTTGTGACTCTTCTTGCGGTTAACGGCGGGTTTTACCTGTTTTTCTTCTACAAAAATCCGGTCTGGCTCCTCGTGTTTTCGATTGTCCAGATTGCGCTGTATATAGCCTTGACTTACAGAGTGCTGAGGATTATCCAAAAATACACCTATAGAACATACGGTGTTGATGTTGAAACTAACCCTGCTTACATAATTTTATTCAATATTCTTTATCTTGTGCACTTTGTGGATACATACACAGCAAGGGTGCAAAACAGGCATGAGTACTTTGATTGGAAATCACCTCAAGCCATAATGTTGATTCTGCTTCTTTTGATTATATTATTTATTCTGCGTTTTTATTACGAAGCAGCCCAGATTATCGGTTAAATCGACAACTCAAAAGTCGACATTTCGTTTGCAGCCTTGAACACAGCACAATTTGCCTTGTAAGCTGCCTGTGCCATTTTAATGTTGCAAACATCGTTTATACCCATGCCGTTTTCAAGCGCAGAGACCATTGCGTTGTCCAAATCCTGCGCGGATTTGGTAACGTTTTCACCGGCCTGAGCAAGCAGGTCTTCCGGACGGATATTTGAGTAGTAATTACTCAAATCAACTTTGGAATTATCAACATCCGAACTTGAATAAGTAGGCGTCTTGGCTGCTTCCGGTGCATTTCTGCCCGAAGTCGCCTGCATACTTTCTATCAAGCCGGAGTAAACGGATGTATCAATGGATGAAATTGAACTCATAATTAAACCTTATATTATTAGTTTAACTCTTTTTCACGTTTCCACAAGCGTAAAAGTAACAATTTTTTACAATTACGCAATCCCGTTGTTGAGCAAATCATGGATGTGGATAACACCAACCGGCTTTTTGTTCTCAAGCACAAAAAGGTTGGTAATCTTCTTGTCGTGCATTATCTTAAGCGCCTCTGCACTCATGGCATGCGGCGTGATTGTCTTTGGTTTGCGAGTCATCAAATCAATCGCTTTCTCTTCAAGTATTTTGGCAGAAAGACACCTTCTCAAATCCCCGTCTGTCAGAATACCGGTAAGCTCACCTGACTGGTTGATGAACCCGACACAGCCGAGACGCTTTGATGTCATTTCTAATAAAACAGCCTGCATGTTGGAGTTCTCGTCCAGAATCGGCATGTCCTGACCTGTGTGCATCAAGTCAGAAACCCGCTTAAGAATAGAACCAAGCTTCCCGCCCGGATGCCTGTCGTTGAAATCGGATTTTGAGAAGCCTTTGCGCTCAATAAGCCCGACTGTCAGAATGTCCCCGAGCACAAGGGTTGCGGTTGTAGAACTAGTTGGAGCTAAACCAAGAGGACAAGCTTCTCCGTTGTTCGGAAGCTCAAGCACAATGTCTGACGCTCTCCCGAGCGAACTCTCTGGATTCTTGGTTATTGCAATAAGCTTGATACCAAAACGCTTGCAATAACTCAAAATGTCGATTAATTCCTTTGACTCGCCGCTGTTTGAGATTGCAACCACAATGTCATCCTCGGTTATCATACCTAAATCCCCGTGACTGGCCTCTGCAGGGTGCACGAAAAACGAAGGCGTGCCGGTGGAAGCGAGCGATGCCGCGATTTTCTTGCCAATATGACCGGATTTGCCCATCCCGGAGATTATGATTCTCCCTTTTGCGTTCTGCATAAAATCGAGCGCCTTTGTAAGCGATTCGAGCTTAAGCGAATCTCTTAGAGCCTTGAGCGCAGTAATTTCGGACTCAATAGTTCTTATTGCCGAAGCCCTGTCTAAATCCATTTGTGATTGTTGAGCGGTTGCAGTCATATTCCATACTCCTTATGATTATATTTTACTACAAAAATTATTTGCCTTAATATAGTTATTATGGAACAGTTGGTTGAATGCAAAGACAAAATTCACTCGTGCTCGAAATGCGGGCTCTGCCAGTCTGTCTGCCCTGTCTATCAGGTGACAGGAAACGACTGCACAGTCTCACGCGGGCAATTTATTATGCTGAGAGGGCTCATTAAGGGCGATTTGAAAATGTCTTCCAAAATCAACCGGTATCTGGATTTGTGCCTCAAATGCGGCGCCTGCACAAGATTTTGCCCGAGCGGGATTGATGTTGTGGATATTATTGTTAAGGCAAAAAGCGCCTATTTTAAGCTTCATCCTAAAGAAAAATTTGTTTCATTCTTGCTTCGGACTTTTGTGTTTGGTCTGGGTGTAAAACTCGCCGGCGTGTTTTCAAAAAATATAAAGAGCAAAAAATTCGATAAAAAAGTAGTGTATTTTGGCGGGTGCGGCGCTGAACTCAAAGGAAACAGCTCTGTTGTTTCTATCCTCAACTCCTGCGGGATAGAAGTCGTGACTCCGGAGTTTGAATGCTGCGGAATCCCGTTTCTTATGCGCGGGGATTTTGAAAGCTTCAATAAATACCTGAAAAACTTTGTTGAAAAACTTAAACAAACAGGCATAAGCGAGATTGTAACAACCTGCGCAAGCTGCGAAAAAACGCTTAGGGACTACTCAAAGTGGTCTGATGACGGATTCTTAAAAGAAATCAAGGTCAGGAATATTTTTGAATACATAAGAGAAAACAATCTGCAGCCCGAGCTTGACAAACCAAGAAAAGTCACATTCCACAAACCCTGCAACATCAACAATTTCGAGGACATTGAATGGGTTTTGAACAACACAAAAAATCTTGAATACATTAAAATGAACGGCTTTGACAAATGTTGCGGCCTGAATGGAATCTCAAAGGTTTCTGAATACAAGATTATGTCTAAAATATTCAAAAACAAACGCAATGACATCCAATCAAGCGGGACAAAGACTGTCCTGACCTCCTGTCTTGGCTGTGAAATCGCGCTCAATCTCTATTCTTTGGGCAAATACCGTGTGTGTGATTTTGCTGATTTTCTTGGCAAATATGCGAAAAAAAACTGATTGCTTCATACAATCAGTCAAAGTAGTTTGCTCGTCTAGTCTAAATTACTGTTACTATGCACAAGTCTTCCATAACCTGTTTACAGCAATAGCATTCTATTAGAGTGCAATGCATCATTGTTGTGTAGGTCTATGTACCTCTCTTTCTTCTTTTTCAGTATATCTGATGTTAAATTTTTATACAATAGAATAGGAATAAAATTTTACAAAAATTAACAGTTAATAGCTATGATTTTATTGTTGACAACTATTAGATATGGGTGAGTGCAAAGTATATAATTATATTATGGATATGAAAAATGAAAATGTAGCTAAACGCTTTGGCGCGAAGCTTGCATATGTCAGGAAATCAAAAAAAGTTTCTCAGATTAAGCTTGCTGAAATTGTAGATATGAATTTTAATTACATCGGGCAGATTGAGCGTGGTGAGGCTAATGTGACGATTAATACAATGGTCAGAATTGCAAATGCTTTGGACGTTGATGTATGCGAGCTGTTTGATTTTTCGCTTTAAAAATATTTTCTCTAGACCATATGGTCAATATCATCTATCCCAAATTTTAACCCCTTGATTGATGGCACGGGCATGCCAATCATGTACACTGTTATCAAGGGAGAGAGAGTATATTTATGAAACGCGTATTGTTGTTTTTAGGTATGTTTTTATCAATGTTGTCTGTTATGGCAGACGAAAATGTTTTGCAATCTATTGAAATCGTACCGGTTAAGGATACATATAATATAGTTCTTGTATCAGACAAGGCTGTTGATGTGAAAAAGAGCGTTCAGGCGCCTAACAAAATAACTTTGGACTTGAAAGATATCAGAGCATCCAAGACTCTGAACACAATTTATAACAACGTTTCTAACGTCGATACCGTAATGGTAGAGCCGGCAGGAAACGGGGTCAGCATTTTCTTTCAGGCAGAAAACGCAGCAGGAGCAAGCGTATCTTTTGACGCTCTAGCACCGGCAGTACCTGTAAAACCTCAAGGTCAGAGCGTTAAGTTGAGCAACCCTGTTGACAGCTACGCTCCTATCTACAAAGAAGATATGGCACAGGAAAAAACTTCAGAATTGTTCAAAAAGCTCAAAAACTCTTCAGCTGTTGAAGGCTTGAGAGATTCTGTTGATGAAGACACTGTGTCTGATACAGTTAACAAAGCGTTTTCTTTTGGGCTTGTTGGATTGCTTGTGTTTGCAGTAATCAGATTATTCAAGCGCAAAGAACCGGATATGAAAATTGGTTTGAGCCAGAGTCTCAACGAACGTGAAATTGAAATGTACAGAGGGCCGCAGCAAATCGGAAGTTCTTATGTTAATGTTGAAAAACCGTTTACTACTGTTAACTACGGCTTGAATGCTTATCAGAGAGAAAACAGAAATCCTTATGAGACAGAGACTCCGCAGTTTCACAATCCAAGACTAAGAAATTATGTTAACCCTTCTGCAAGCCAGAATGTGCAGACTCTAAGCCAGCCAATGCCACAGCCGCAAAGACCGGCAGCGCAAACAGCTGTACAGCAGGCAGTAAGAAAAAATACAACTCCTGTTAACACTGCTCCTGTAAACCAGTCAAACCCGAACATTGATAACCTAAAATTTTTGGAATCAATGACTGCGATTTACGAAAAAAGTGGACGCCACGATTTGGCACAGGGCTTGAAAGCAAGTTTGAACAAAAATAGTATTAAATAAGAAGAGAGAGAAAATGGGAGTTTAGCTCCTATTTTTTTACATTTCTTCCAGGTCTTTGTATAAATCCTTTGGAACCAGTTTGTCAAGCTCACGCCCAAATTCTTCAAAAGACATGCCAAGCAGCCTTGTGATTCTAAAAAGAGTTGTGATGAAAGCTTTGTTTCTTGCATGTTCAAGCATATACATGCTTGTTTTCGCTACATCATTTTCGTAACAAAAAATCGTAAACTTGCCAGCTCTTTTCATGCGCTCACGTCTGATGATTTTGCCAATAGCATTTAATAGTATTTCGTCGTCTTTGTTTTTCTTCATATAATTTCATAATAGTGGTTCTATAAATAAAAATGTTTCGGAAGTCGGAAACATTTTTGGGTATTATTATTTTCATAAAACTTGGAAAGTATGTTAAAATAAATTTATGAAGACTGCTTTTATACCAATTGATAATCGACCGGTGTGCTATAGCCTTGCAAAAGACATAGCTGCAATGGATGAAGACATAGAACTCTATCTCCCGCCAAGAGAATTTCTTGGAGATTTGACAAAAACGGCTGATACAGAGCCGCTCTTTAAATGGCTTGAAAACCTGCCGGAAATCGATTCTATGATTCTTTCTCTTGATACACTTGCATACGGCGGCCTGATTCCTTCCAGAAGGTCTAAAGATACCTATGAAGAGATAAAAACACGCATTGAGCGCCTGAAGCCTATTTTAGAAGGCAAAAAGGTTTATGCGTTTTCAAGCATAATGCGGATTTCTAATAATAATTATAACGAAGAGGAAAAAGAGTACTGGAGAGATTGGGGAAAGAAGATTTTTGCATACTCATTCTCCGGCGTGAACGAGGGAATCCCTCCGGAAATCCTTGAGGACTACCTTGCAACTCGCAGACGAAATTTTGAGATAAATAAAACCTATCTGGATTGGGGCTTGAATACCCTTATATTTTCAAAAGATGACTGCGCAACAAAAGGGTTCAATGTTGATGAAGCACTCGAACTTGAACGAATGGGCGGGAAAACCAAAACCGGCGCGGATGAGATTCCTCTGACCCTTCTTGCGCGCGCAATAGAAAAAGAGATAAAAGTGTTTGTTGAATACACGGAGCCTGATTACAAGGCCTGCGTTTCAAACTACGAGGATGTTTCAATCGAAAAATCCGTTCAGGGTCAGCTTGAACTTGGCGGATTTATTCAGGTGCAGACAAAAGAAGAAGCTGATATTGTCCTTGTGGTTAATAATTTCATTGAAAAACAGGGCGAGCTTGTTATGGGCTGGCCAACAAAACCTTACGATAAAACATTTATTCCGCCTGAAAAACCTTACGCTGTAGCGGATGTAAGGTTTGCAAACGGGGCTGATAACGCTTTTGTGGCACAACTCTTAAAAAAATTAGATTTGGCTAACTTTTACGGCTATTCTGGCTGGAACACTAGCGCGAACACGGTTGGAAGCTTGCTTGCAGGGGTTAAAGTTAAATGGCAGGCAAAAAAATACAATGACGTTGCTTTTAAAAGACTGCAGGCAATTAGGTTTTTGGATGACTGGGCATATCAGGCGAATGTGCGCGGGATGATTGACAAACCATGTGATATTAAAGAGTTGATGGCGCCTTTTGAAGACAAGATTTCTATGTTTTTGACATCAACCCCCGGCTATATTTATCCCTGGGATAGAAAATTTGAGGTTGAAGTTAATTTATGATAGAATTTTTCTATGATTAAACCAGAATTGTTAATGCCAGCTGGCAATGTGGAAAAGTTAAAATACGCAGTCAAATACGGCGCTGACGCTGTTTATCTTGGCGTGGTTGATTTCAGCCTCAGAGCAATGAGAAAAGGCGAATTGATTACGCTCGATAACCTCAAATTCGCAATCGATACCGCGCGCGAAATGGGTGCAAAGGCTTATTTAACACTTAATATCTTTGCTTTTAATAACGATATAAAACTCTTGGAATCAGCAATGGACAAAATTGTTGACTCAAATCCCGACGCCCTTATTATAAGCGATGTTGGGATTATGCGCCTCGCGCAAAAATACATGCCAAAAACCGAAATCCATGTGAGCACGCAGGCAAATATCCTTAACTACGAAGCTGTGCGCTTCTGGCAGGATATGGGCGCAACCCGCGCAATCCTTGCCCGCGAGCTTCCGATAAAAGATGTTGCAGAAATCAAACAAAAAGTGCCGGATATGGAGCTGGAATGCTTTATCCATGGCGCGCAATGCGTTTCATTTTCCGGCAGGTGCCTGCTTAGTGACTACATGACAAACGGGGAGAGGAAAGCAAACTCTGGAAACTGCTCCCAGCCTTGTCGCTGGAGCTACAAGCTTCTTGAAGAAACACGCCCGGGGCAGTATCAGGAAATAGTTCAGGACGATAAAGGCACGCACATTCTTTCAACAAAAGACCTTTGCCTTGTTAAGCACCTGAAAGAAATGATTGAAGCCGGAATCGACTCATTTAAAGTCGAAGGCAGGACAAAAAGCCTGTATTACGTATCAGCAGTAGCAAAGGCTTACAGAGAGGCAATCGACACTGTAATGAGAAATCCGCAGGCTGACATGCATCCTTACTTTGAAGAGCTTCTAAAGGTTGGAAACCGCGGTTACACAACAGGATTCTACCTTGGAGACGGCTACCCGCAGGATGGATACAGCTATGATATTTCTAAAGGGCTTGCCGGCGCAGATTTTCTCTGCGAATTTTGGGGCAGGGAAGGCGATTATTACAAGATTAAGACCAAAAACAAGTTCAACAAGAACGAAGACATAGAAGTGATTTCGCCGTCAGAAAAATTCATCACGCAGGTAACAGAGATTAAAAACCTCAAGGGTGAAGAATTGGAGCTTGCAAACACCAACGACGAGCTTCTGGTCAAGCTTACCAGAGCGCCTCAAGAGTGTGATTACGCGCTTGCAAGGACTGTCGGGATAAAAGGCGGGGTGAATGAAGTTCAAAAGTGCAGCTGCGGAGATTAAATGGACATAATTTCTTCTCCAGTGACTGGACTTAAAGTTTGGTGAATTGCATAAAACTTGAAAGACGGGTAAAAAGGAGAGGGCAAGGGGAGAATGGTTAAAAATGTTTCTTAAACCGGATTATAACTTGAATAACATATACGAAATCGATTTTGCGAAGCTCAAAGAGCAGGGCATAAAATGCGTCATGTTCGATTTGGACAGCACAGTCATGGTCTCAAAATCAGCCACATTCCTGCCTGAAACAGTGGAGTGGTTCAACACTTTTCTTAAGGATTTTGAGGTTGCAATCATTTCTAACAACAAGAGCGATGAATACATCCAAAACGTTGCCAAAATCGCGCCTTGCAGAGTCATGGGACGTGCTGATAAGCCAAACCCGAATGTCATGAAATCTTATCTTGAATCAGTCGGGATTGAACCTTCCTGCGCGGTCATGGTTGGAGATAGACCACTTACGGATATTCTTGCAGGCAAACTACTCGGGTGCAAAACCATTCTTGTTGGCTCTATCAACCCGTCTGAAAACCTGCCGACCAGATTTGTGAGGGCTCTGGAGCGCAGTACTATAAGGTCAACGAGAAAATAATAATCGCAGAAAGTGTCAGAACAGTCATAACAAAGGCTGCTGCAACTTTCAGCGCCGGATGGAAGTTCAGGCCGTAGTCTTCATTTGGTGTAAGCTGCTTGAGCACGTTGCGTGAAAAGTCATGCTTTGCGTCGCTTGTTGTTTTGTTAAACGAGTCGCTCATTAGCTTTCTAATGTTATAAGTGTCTTCAAGCTCCTTGCGCGCACTTTTGTTGTTGATTGTAAATTTTTTTATCTTGATGCTTTCGTCTGCCGGAAGCTCGTTATCAATGTATGCAGAAAGATTGTTACGGAAAACCCTGTACTGCTGCGAAATAACATTGGGCTTTGCTGCCAGAGCCTCGTCTTCAACCTCCCCGTCGTCAAGCGAGGTTCTCAAATCTTCGAGCATGGATTTTATGATTTCGTATTTTGCACGGCATGCCGAACATTTCTTGAGATGCTCTTCGACCTTGCTCTTAAGCGCTTTGCTAAGGTCGTTTTCTATATAAAAAGATATTAGTACGTCCATTTGTGCACAAGTTATCTCCATCTGTCCTCCTTTTTATCCCTAAATAAATTCTCTTAACTCTTCCTGTAACTTGAGCCTCGCACGTGATATGCGTGATTTTACAGTCCCTAAGGTTGTGTTTGTGATTCTGGAAATGTCTTCGTAGCTCAAGCCTTCGTACTCTCTAAGTATGATGACGATTCGAAGGTTTTCAGGAAGACTGAGAAGCGCAGCTTTTATGAGCTTTTCCATCTCGGAAAACAGACACTTTTCACCTGGCTCGCAGCCGATTTTGTCCTTGATTTCAAGTAGCTTGTTTTCGTCAGGCTCGATTTGTTTTTCCTTGCCATGCTTTTTTATGTAGTCGTAAAAAAGGTTTGTGACAATCTGGTTGAGCCATGGCTTGAATTTTTTCGGGTCTTTGAGCTTTTCAATCCCCTTTGCCATTTTAAGTAGCGCTTCCTGCGTGAGATCGGCAACATCCTGCCTTTTGTTTGTGAGATAGCTGAACATTGTGAAGATATTTTTCTGTACACGGCGTATAAGCTCCTCAAGCGCTTTCATGTCGCCTTGCTGAGCAAAAATAATCAATGTGTTAATATCCCTTTTTTTGTATCTGGTTTTTGTCATGTGACCTCTTTTGCAGTATTAAAATTATATTTGTTTCTACTGCAAAAGAAATTGCCCGAGGGGGTAGTGGGCAGCTAGGCAGCTAAGCGGCTGGGTTGGTTTTAAGCCGGGAGTTCGTCGGTTGAGGCAGACCTGTAGTTAATATTTCAACTAGTAATCCCACAATTGTCTGCCAACCAATCTTCTACGTGCGTTTTTCGCCCGACTTCCAAGCCAGTAGACACAACTACAAGCCAAATGTATTTACCCCCTGACAAAAGAAAACAGGTCGGGTTATCCTTCCTGTTAAGATTTTACACTAGCCGAAATATAAATAGCAATTTCATTGTACACCAAAAAAACCAAAATTACAAATAATACCCGCTAATCTTAACGATTCCCTTAACCCCCAACCTCTCTATAACCACCGCTTAAAACCCGCAGGAGTAAGCTAAGAGGCAAAAAATATACAATGTAAATTTATGTAACGATTATATACGAATTATATATAAATTTGTCAATTTTCTTAACATTCAGGTTTTTAAATATATAAGAGGACGATTCATGAACTACAAATTTGACTCAATTGTTAATAAAAATGAAGCTGATGCTCTAAAGGAGATGATATTCAAACGCGCGCGAGAACGCGCAAAGAGCCTTACAGACGATGTTCATGCCGATGTCATGGACCTTGCAAGAGAGTCTTTTGTGAGCAAAGGCAATCCTTTTTCTGCTGCCGCGGCTAAAGCTGAAACCGCTGAAAAACCTGCTTTAAAAGCGCAAGAAGAGATTGGGTTCCCGCAGAAGGAGAAATCTGCTTCTATACAGGTGCGGGAGCAGAATAAGGCGATTCAGGAAAATATTGTGCAGTCAACCGTGCAGAACAATATGATGGAAGCGCGTGCAGCACTTAATAACAGACAGAGCTTCATGGGGGCGTTGAATTTCCTTAATTCGCAGGCAGCTGTTTCGCTTATAAGAAGCCGTTCAGACCGGTTTGAGATTGTTGCATAGCTAGAGGTATAGAGAAATTATATAAATTTTGTGTAGGAAATCTTTATTTTTGTCTTAATTTGTCTTAAAATATTATTGACACAGTACAGGAAGTTTGATATTATGAGTATATAGTATGAGGTAAACACCAGTGT
>CANAXK010000009.1 GCA_947365485.1 uncultured bacterium | reverse complement strand
TGTAACGCTTGTACCCGTTGTTAAGCCGGGTGAGCGAGATTGCCTTGTCAATCGCTTCAATCGCATGCGGGTAATCCTCTGCAAGCTCGTACGCGTAAGCTAGATGGTAGTAAGCAAACGGAGTTTGCTCCATCTGGGCAATCAACTTGCATGATAAGATTCGTTTTTGGTCGAACTTTGCTTTAAGTCGCTTGCATTCTGCCAAATCATCTTCAGCCCCCTTTATGTCACCAAGTGCGTGCTTTATCTTGCTTCGCTTTCCGTACAGGAAGTATGAGCCAATGTCTCCGTTGACCTCGTTTATTGCAAGGTCAATGTACTCGAGCGCCATTTTGTTGTCAACGTTAAGGTATCTGTCTGCTTTGCTTACGTATTCTTTCATCTGGTCGGTTTTTACATACGAGGTGTCAAACGAATACTTTACCGTTATAAAATCCTTGGGCGCGTTTTGTGGGAATTTCCCGAACGGCGCGGCTTTTTTTATCGCATCCAGCGCAGATTCGTCGTAGACAGAGTTTCCGGAGCTTTCAACAATGTTTGTCTCCATAATCTCGCCACGGCGGTCAACTTTGAACATCAGGGTAACATGGCCTTTTTCCATAAAGTCAGGCGGATTCCATGATTTTTGAATGTTTGACCTGACATTTGACATGTAGTCAGAAAAAAGGTTTTGTATATTTATTGTTCCGCGGTACTTGTTGTAATCGGATTCGTACGGTGCATACGCGCAGCAGAAGATTAAGCACGAAACACAAAATGCAGATAAAACGAGATTTTTTGTACTCATACGCCCTAACATACAGCAATTGTAGTACAAAAAGCGGTTGATGTAAACTGGACTACTCTTCTTCGTCTATCTTGAACACAAAATAAAAATCGTCTCCGACTTTTATATCAAGCTGTTCGCCTTCACCGATAAAAGACAGCGGAGAAGATTTGTACGCCCTTTCTGTTCCTGATTTGAAGCGGTTTTTGCCCTCGTTATCAACAACGCCTTCCAAGAAATAATACCCGAGCGAGATGCCTTTGACAAAATGGTTGCCAACGCTTAGTGCAGCGTTTTTAACAACTTTGCCCGGCGGAATCTTTTTGAGCTCTTCTTTGCTCAAAACAGTTTTTGAGTACCTGCCATAGTAGTCTTCTTTTATGCAGGTTATCTCGTCGTTCTTTGTGTAAGAAAGAGGCCTTACGTAGAAAGTTGCGTTGCGCTTTCCGCGTTTTGGGTCAACTACTTCCAGCACCTGGCAGTGAAGCGTGCTGTTTTCTTTGATGTTGTACTCACCAAGCTCAACCTGCTCAAGCACTTTGACGTTTAGTTCTTTTGAGGGCTTGTCTGTTCTAAAATCTTCCATTGAAGCGACCTTTATATGCACCGCTGCATAAGAAACAGAGACCTGCAAACAAACACAAAGTATTGAAAGCCAAATCTTTTTAAGCATAAGCACCTCTCAAGTTTAGATTAAACGATTTTTTTGAAGCGTATCAATAACAGCCTTGATGCCGAGTTTTGATTTATCTATGAACTCATCTGCAAGGTTCGGGTCAAAATTCGCCTGCAACACTTTCAGAATCTCCGCCTGCATGTACTGGTAAAGCAGCGAAGATTTAACTATTGTGGACACGAGCGCAGGTGAAAAAATCCCCCTTGAAAGCATTGAGATAACAATGTTAATAATCTGAAGCTCTTCCTGCGTCCAGTCCTGAATCTCGAACTTGAACGGGTGCGCTTCGCCCAAGATAAACGCTGTGCCGTTTGAGGCAAAAAGAAGCGATATTGAATCAAAGTCCTTGTTAATCATGCCCTCAATCGCTGCACCAAACGATGTTGTGTTGTAAACCTCGCTGTGGCCTAAGTCCTTCAAGAGAACCTCAAAATGCTGGATAAACGCAGCATAATCGTCACGCGTGTTTACTTGGCCACCGGTCACAGATTTCACCTTGACAAGGTTTTTCTTGATTGAGCCGATTGCAATCTGGGTGTCAGAAATCTTGTTAATCGTCTCACCCGTTGAATACATTACATCGTCTTTGAACGCCATATCAAGACCGACGAATATAATCTTGCTGAATCCGAGCTTCACAGCTGCAACAAGCGCGAGCGTGGTTGCAGAGCCGCCGTATTCGTAAATCCGGATAAACTTGTTGTAGTCTTTCAGCTTCTTGATAACAAAATCACCCTCTGAAAACGTTACAAAATTCTTTTTGAAGGTTTTCTCAAACAGAACGCTGTCTGATTTTATATCAAGAATGCAGTTTATTTTCTTGCAGTAATCCTCAAGCCCTGTAAGGGTTGAATCAATTTTTACCGCGTCAAGACAGACCGCAAAATCAGGCACGATTCCGTTTGCTTCGAGCACGCGGAGGACTTTGTTTACAGCAAAGATAACGAACTTGTCTCTGTTTGCCTTGATTTTTTCAATGTTGTCCTTTAACGAAGGGCCGGCAGCAAGGATGAGCGCTGTCTGGCCGGAGAATTTTTTCTCCAAATCAGAAAGCTTGTAAACAGGTCTGCTGTTAATGATGCTAATGTTCTTAAGTGTGTTTGCAAGCCAGTGCCTTGAATACTTGGTGATGGTGTTGATGTCGACAATCTTTGTCTTGCAGGTCTCGAAAACCTTTTGTGTCATCAACAACAAGTCCTGATTTCTGATGATTGAGTAGTTCTTGAGATAAACAATTTCGACTTTGTCGTTTGTTATGTATATAGAACTAAGTTTCCTGCTTAACTCGTTCAGGTCGTTTGTAATATAAACCCTTCCGCTTATAAGGTGCTCTGAAATGTCGACGTTGTTCAGAACAAAGTGCAGCACTTGAATATCCGGCTCGTATATCATGATTCTGGAAGGATAGGTGTTGAAAACTTCGTCAAGAAGGTAACATAGCCCGATACCAAACGTGATTATAATATCGTTTGGTTCCATTTTTTGTTTAATATTCTTCTTGAGCATCTCCCTGATTGCTTCACGTGGATTGTTCAAATCGTCAAAAGGCATATCATTCTTGAGCAAAAGGTAGTCGTTTGAAGGCGTCATGCAGTAGCCCATGTTCTTGCTGGACTCCTCGAGTGACATTGCTTCCAACCTCTGTTTCAATTCCAAATTATTAAGATGCGCTAAATTCTTACTAAACATACTACTTCCTTATAGTTCTTACCCTTAAAATACCATAAGTTTTAAGAAATGTAAATGATTTCAGGTTTATCCAGCACTCTTACCGTATCTCTCGTCAACTTTTGCCTCAAATTGTTTGAAAATGTCGTTCCCTACAAGCTGCTCGAGTCTAGAACGCTTTTCAAAAAAACTTCCACGAGCCTTAATCTGCTCATCCAATGCTTCACGGTAGAAGGTGTCTGTTACAAGTATGACTTCTTTTGAAAGATTCTGCGCATTCTTGTAGTTGGTGCTTCTCTGGGCAACCATCTGCGTTGTCATATCATACCACTGACGGGCTGTCATGTAGTCGTAATACATGTCAACAACCTTTTGCTGGAGCTCGTCAACTTTTCTTACAAGTATAATCATATCAGCATCTGTAACCTGCGAATACTTGTAATTCAGAGCCTTTGTATCCTGTGACATAATCCCTAAAGTATTTCCGCCGATAAGCGCAGCACTTGCCAGAATAGGGTTCCCTGTTCCTGCACCCAAAAAGGTCGACATACCCGCAATTGTGGTCAGAACTTTCTTTACCGCGCTTGTGTCAGGCTTGTCCTTGTCGGGGTTGGAAAGCTTGTAGATTGCAAATTTGATGGTGTCACTCCTTGTTGCAGCGCCCTGCCAGAGAAGCGAAAGGTCTTCCATCATCTCGTTGTAGTCTGCCTCAACTGTTTTTGAAACCTCGAGCGACATCTTTTTGGTGCTCAAATCAGCGTAAGTCAGGCCCTCGTTTGTGTAAAGTTTTTCTTCTTTCACGATTGACGGCTTGACCTCGATTTTTCCTGCAACATCGATTTTATTCTCCGGAATATCGGTTGTGCCGAGCCTGAAAAACGGGTCTTTTACTGTGCTGACATCATCCAGGCTTACTGTTGCAAAAGCCGGAGTTGAGAGCGCAAAGATAAGCAGAAGTGAAAGGAATTTATTTTTTAGCATTTTTTTCTCCTTTCTCTTCTTTATACAGGATTGAATTGAAGTCGTACTGGTACAGCTCAAGCGAGTCTACGACTTTTTTACCTGCAAGCCTCTGGAGCTGGATGTGGTATTTTTTTGCTGACTGCTCAAGATTAAATTCCTGTATGCGCATTGAATCGTACAGCGAAGATGAAATAGCGATTTCCAACACATTTGTGCTATCAAGAGCCTTTGAATAATTCCTGCTGTACAAAAGCATTCTTGAGCGCGTGTCCTTGAGCTGACTCAAAGTGTTTTTGTAGTTGTAATATGAACTAATCAGCGAGTCCTGCAAATCCTCAATCATGCTTGCAAGCTCAATGAGTTCCGTATCAGTAAGCGGGGTTTCCTGCGGCACATTTTTTCTGTTCAAAAGCCCCTGAGCGAGCCTTCCTGCTGAAAAAGCCGAGGTCTGAACCCCGTAGTTTGCGCCCATAAGGCTAGGAACAAAGGACGCTCCCGCAACGATTGCAGAAAGAGTTTTTGCCATCAGTGAAGAATGGATTCTGCGCTGGGACTCAGGTGTTGCGAGTTTTTTGAGTGCAAAACCAATGACCTGATTATTTTCAACCGTACCCTGCCAGAGTTTTTCCAAATCCTTGATATCGTGTTCTTTTTGTTCGTCAATTATTTTTGCAATAGTCTCGGAATCGTTTATGAGAAGTGAGCCCTGGAGCTGTTTTGTTGTGGTATCAATAGCGAGCTCCGGTTTTTCAACGCTGTCTTTGTCAAGCGTAACAACCCCGTCGTTTGCTGAAAACGCAGGTGTGGTAAGCATTGCTGCCAGTATTAAGCTTGACCAAAATCTCTTCCCCATAATATATTTATACTCCAAACGGAGTAGGAAAATCAACTTTTTCAATTATTTCAAATACTTCTGCATAATAAGCTTTTTCAAAGCCTTTGCATTAACCGCATGCGGCTCAAGCTCAATCACCTTATCGAGATTCTTAATAGCGTCTTCGTAATGCCCGAGCTCTTTTTGCACAACTGCAATCGCATAATATGCGTCAACAAACTTTGAATCAAGCGCTACCGCTGTTACAAAATCATCGAGCGCCTGTTTCGGGTTTGTTTTTATGATGAGCTGACCTCGGTTATAATACGCGTCAACCATGTTTTTGTTAAGCTCAATTGCCTTTGTGTAATTCTCGTACGCCTCGTCGTTCTTGCCAAGACTCTGGTAAGCAATTCCTCTGTAAAAATAGCAAAGCTCGGACTTGTCGTTGAATTTCAAACATTCATTCAGGTTTGAAATTGCTTCCGGAAGCTCGCCGCTATTAATGTTTGCAATCCCGAGGCTCAAATAAAACTTCTCACTGAAATCCTTGTCGTCTTCCATGCAAACATCCAGGAAAAGCGCAGCCTTGTTGTCTATAGCCATCTGGAATTTCGGATTGAGCAGAATCGCCCTGTTGTAATCATCAAGCGCGCCCTTGTAATCCTGTTTTTTATATTTTGTGTACCCGCGGTTATTGTAAGCTAGCGCAAATTTTGGGTCAAGTTCGAGTGCTTTGTCGTAGTCCTGAATCGAGCCGTCGTAGTCTCCAAGCTCGTTTTTCACAAGCCCGCGGTTCAGATAGGCGTCCAAAAATTCCGGATTGATTTCAATGGCTTTTGAGTAAAGCTCCTCTTTTTTTTCCTTGTTTTCTGCAATCAGGGCGAGGTAAAAATAGTATTCGTCCTTGCTTCCAACACGTTTCAAATCGTTTTCAATGATTTTTCTTGCGCTGTCAAAATCATTGGCATTAAGTGCGTTATAAATCTTGTTGATAATCTTGTTCTTGTCTTTCATAAGCCCATTTTAACATGGAAAGTCGGATTTGTTTATAGCATAACGGGGTAAAACAAAGTGGCGCGGTTGAAAACCGCGCCACTTTGTTATCATAAAAAATTATTTCACAAAGAAACTAGCATTCGCGTTAGCGTAAATCTTTACAACCCCTCCTGAAACAGTGGTTGCAGTCCCGCCTGAAACAGCAGAGTCAGACGCTGCTTCCGCTATCATGTTTTTTGCCATGTAAAGCCTTGGTGCGCTGTAATTGTTTGTGTTGCAGCTTACGTCAAAGCTTCTTACACCGTCAAGTGTTGAGGAGGTGTTCTTGGCAATGATTCCGGCTCTTTCGTAAGCCTTCTTTGTTGCGATTCCAATTAATTCGTTGCACTGGGAATCATAGCTTGATACAGAGAATGTCAGGTTGTCAACATTTGTTGCACCTGCTTCGATTGCCTTGTCAATCATTGAGCCAACTTTGTCTAAAGATTTTGTATGAACAATTACTCTGTTTGAAACTTCGTACTTATCAAGATTCCTTTTGTTTCCTGAAGAGTATGTGTAAACAGGAGATGCACTGAAATCTGATGTCTTAATGTAATCGCCGTTTACAGGTGAAATCATTGATTTTAGTATCGCAAGCACCCTTTCAGAAGCCTCTTTGTTAAGCTGGGTAGCTTTTTGCATCGATTTTGTGTCAGATGTCTGAACCGCAAACGAGATTTCTGCAACGTCAGGTGCTACCTCGGTGTTGGCAGAAGTGTTTACGCTTATGTAGCCTCTATCCTGTGCAACCTGTGTTACCGCCTGTGTTGAAAGCGAGGCACAGCCTGCAAAAAGGCTCAATACTGTAATTGCAATTAAAGTTTTTTTCATAATTCCTCCTAACTCATCTATTATATCATGTAAACGATTTCTTTCAGAAAAAGTTCATTTATAATTAATAATTATGAAATCACTTGTCTGGAACGAAAAAAATATCGAACTCGAAGAGCGGGAATACCCGCAAATTACCGACCCGCGTGATGCGATTGTAAAGGTCACAATGTCTTCAATCTGCACGAGCGATTTGCATATAATAAAAGGCTTTGTGCCAAAAGCCAAACCTGGAATTGTTCTAGGGCATGAATTTGTGGGTGAAGTTGTTGAAACCGGCTCAAGTATTTCTAATTTAAAAATCGGTGACCGCGTGTCCGTAAACTGCGAAACCTTTTGCGGCGAATGCTTTTTCTGTAAACGCGGATATATCAATAACTGCATAAACGGCGGCTGGAAACTTGGCTGCACAATTGACGGCGCACAGGCAGAATACGTGCGCGTTCCGTACGCAGATACAGGACTAACAAAACTTCCTGACAACGTAAGCTATGAAAACGCGCTTTTTGTGGGTGATATTCTAGCAAGCGGGTATTTCGGAGTGGAACTCTGTGAGATTAAACCAGAAGATACGCTTGCTGTAATCGGCTCCGGGCCTGTTGGGCTTTCTGCAATGGCATGCGCAAAGATATTCAAGCCAGAAAAAGTGATTGCAATTGATGTTGATGATACGAGGCTTAAGCTTGCTTTAGAGCTCGGGTTTGCTGATTACGCGCTTAATCCAAACAAGTGCGATATCGAATCAGAGATAATGCTTTTGACAGAAAACCGCGGTGCTGATTGTGTGATAGAGGCCGCAGGAGGCAGGTCAACTTTTGAGATGGCTTGGAGAGTTGCAAGGGCAAATGCGATTGTTGCTCTGGTTGCCATGTATGAAGAAGACCAGATTCTTCCGCTTCCTAAAATGTACGGAAAAAATCTGGTCTTCAAAACCGGAGGAGTTGATGCTGTGCATTCAAAGAAGCTGCTTCAATTAATCTCTGGCGGAGTAATTAACACAGATTTTCTTATCTCCAAAAAGTTTAGCTTTGATGAAATTCTTAAAGCTTACGACTTTTTCGAGCGCAAGCAGGACAACTGCCTGAAAGTCGCAATTACTTATTGATGATATTCAGAAGTCTTTCCCAAACCTCATCAATTGAGCCGTTTGCGTCAATCTTGTAGAGCACGCCTTTGTCTTCATAGAATTTAACTAACGGTGCTGTTTCGTTGAAGTATGTTTCAAAACGGAGCTTTGCTGTTTCTTCGTTGTCATCAGCTCTTGTTTTGAGTTCAACCTTGCATTTGTCGCACATGTTTTCAACTTTTGAAGGTTTGAACTTCTTATTGTAAATCTCGCCGCAAACAGGGCAGGATTGGCGGTAAATAATTCGCTCAATCAGGATTTGGGTATCAATATCAAAGTAGATAGCTTTAAACGAAACTTCTTCGCCCTTGTCAACGCTTGCGTTAATTTCTTCGAGCATTCTTGCCTGTTCAAGACTTCTCGGGTATCCGTCAAGCACGTATCCGTTTTTGCAATCCTCGCCTGCGAGTTTTTTTGCAATAATCTTGCCTACGAGTTCAGCAGGAACGAGTTGGCCTTTATCGATAAAAGACTTTGCGATTTTGCCTTCTTCTGATTCTTTTGCGATTTCTGCTCTCAAAAGCGAGCCTGTGTCAACATGCGGAAATCCGAGGTATTCAGACAACCTGTTTGTTTGCGTTCCCTTGCCGCAAGCTGGAGGCCCTAAAAAAATGAGTTCTTTTTTCATAATGTTCTCCTTCTATATTTTTTATTATAGAACTAAATAACTTGAAAACAATAAAGTGGGGATAATAAAATATCTTTGATGTATAATTACACTGTACAATTTAAAGGAATTAGTTATGCTTAAAGGAAATGAGATTAGAAAATTATACTTAGATTATTTTCAAGATAAACACCAGCATACAGTTGTGGAAAGCTCAAGCCTTGTGCCTGATAACCCTACTGTGTTGCTTACAACAGCCGGCATGCTGCAGTTCTTGCCGATATTTCTGGGGATTCAAAAATCACCTTATGACCCGGCTAGAGCAACTTCTTGCCAAAAATGCGCACGCGCTGGCGGAAAAGACTCTGATATCGAAAATGTTGGAAGAACTCCGAGACACCATACTTTCTTTGAAATGCTCGGGAATTTCTCGTTCGGGGATTACTACAAAAAAGAAATTATTCCTTGGGCGTGGGAGTTTGTAACAGAAGTCCTGAAACTCGATAAAGACAAACTCTGGATAACAATTTTTGAAACAGACGACGAAGCGTTCGACATTTGGCGCAGCATCGGCGTTCCGGCAGAAAGAATCAAACGGAAAGGCAAAAAAGATAACTTTTGGGGCCCTCCTGGTGCGTCAGGCTCCTGCGGACCTTGCACAGAAATTCACTACGACTTGGGTGAAGAGTACAAGTGCTCCGATGATTGCGGAATCGATACCTGCGAATGCGACAGATGGGTTGAAATCTGGAACCTCGTGTTTACAGAACTCTATCAGGACGAAGAAGGCAACCAGTCACCTCTTGAAAAGAAAAATGTTGATACCGGCATGGGCTTGGAACGTATCGCAATGGTTTGTCAGGGCGTTGCTTCAACTTTTGAAACAGACCTTTTGAAACCAATCCTTGATAAAGTCTCTGAAATGAGCGGAGTGCCTTACAAAAAATCAGAAAAAACAGACATATCTTTGCGTATCATAACAGACCACGCAAGATGTGTTTCGTTCTTGATTTCTGACGGCGTAATCCCGGGTAACGAAGGAAGAAGCTATGTTTTGAGAATGATTCTAAGACGCGCACTCCGCCATGGAAAAATCCTTGGTATGGATTTGCCGTTCCTGTACAAACTCGTTGACACAGTGGTTGAGCTGTACGGCGAAGCTTATCCTGACCTAATCAAGAACAAGGCAAAGATTGTTGACGTTATCAAGAAAGAGGAAGAAAGATTTGCAAAAACTCTTGATAGAGGATACAAAATGCTCGATGAGTTTATTGCAGACAAAAAAGATATTGATGGCGAAAGCGCGTTCAAACTCTATGATACTTATGGATTCCCATTTGAACTAACGCATGAGATTGCGGAAGAAAACGGGCTTAAGGTTGACGAAGCCGGCTTCAAGGCTGCAATGCAGGAACAAAAAGACCGCGCAAAAGCAGCAACTGCGAAGATTTCGGTCACTGGTGATATGAAATACGCAAAGGTTGAAGAAGAAGTCGGCTCAACAGAGTTCTTAGGCTACAGCGAAGACGCCTGCGAAGCAAAAGTGCTCGCGCTTATTGAAGGCGAAGGCTTTGTTGACGTTGTGTTAGACAAGACTCCTTTCTATGCGGAATGCGGCGGTCAAATCGGCGACAGCGGCGTGCTTGTCAACGAAAACCTGAAAGTCGAAGTGCTTACAACATTCAAGGTTAACCACCTCTTTGTACACAGATGTCAGGTTGTAAACGGTGAAATCAATGTTGGTGATTATGTTCTGGCTTGCATTGATTCTGCAAAGAGAGCAGAAATCCGTGTTCATCACACATCAGCCCACCTGCTTCAGGCAGCGCTTATTAAAGTTGTTGGTGACGAAGTTAAACAGGCTGGTTCTCAGGTTGAAGAAAACCGTATGAGATTTGACTTTACTTTCTCACGTGCAATGACTCCTGACGAAATCCAGAAGACAGAAGCTCTTATGAACAAATGGATTGGTGCAAAACTTCCTGTTCAGACAGAAGTCATGGGAATCGAGGAAGCTAAACTAACAGGCGCGACTGCTCTGTTCGGTGAAAAATACGAGGACGAGGTTCGCGTTGTTTCAATCGGCGGTAAGAAGAAATGCAAATGCGGCGGCAACTGCAAATGCCATGAAGAAACAGAACCTATTTCAATGGAATTTTGCGCAGGTACTCATGCTAGGAATACAGGCGATTTGAGGCTTGTGAAGATTGTTTCAGAGGGCGCAATTGCAGCTGGTACAAGAAGAATCGAGCTTGTTGTATCAAACGCTGCAATTGATTATCTGAACGAAAAAGCAAGAATCACAAACGCGCTTGAATCAAAGTTCAAAGTTCATGCAGACGAGGTTCTTGAACGTGTTGAGAAGCTTGCAGAAGAAAACAAGGAACTTCAAAGGGCTCTTGAGCAGGCAAAAGCAGAGGCTGCGAAATCTAAGTTTGCAACATTCGTGTCAAAAGCGCAGGATGTTTCCGGCGGAAAGCTATTTATCACGAAGATTGAAAACTTTGATGCTGACGCAGTAAAAGCCGGCATTGAAATGCTTGCAAACAAACTTGGCGAAAGCGTAATCGTTCTTGCAAACGAAAGAATGGTTATTGTGAAAGTAACAGAAGGCTTTGTTCAAAAAGGCGTTAATGCCGGTAAACTCGTGGGTGAAATCGCGCGTGAAACAGGCGCTAACGGCGGCGGTCGTCCGAATTTCGCGCAGGGCGGGGTAAAGGATGCTTCAAAGCTGGATGAAGTACTTTCAAAAGTTGAAGCTGATTTGAAAAGCTTATAATTAATAATAAAAAAGGCGGGACGATGAAATCGTCCCGCCTTTTTTTATTCTAAAATAAATTAAACACTAACCTTCATAGTATTAGCAATAATTTCGTTGAAGCTGTCAGCCTTCAAGCTTGCGCCGCCAACAAGAGCGCCGTCAATGTCTGATTGTGACATTTGTTCTTCGATTGTAGAAGGTTTTACAGAACCGCCGTAAAGGATTCTGATTGAATCACCTGCAGAAGCAGAAGAAACTTCTTTAACAACGTTTCTAATCATAGCGATAACTCTGTTAGCTTCAACGCTGTCGCAAGTTTTGCCAGTGCCGATTGCCCAGATTGGTTCGTATGCGATAACTGATTTTGCAACTTCTTCTTCGCTCAAACCGTTCAAAGCTGCTCTGATTTGGGTTGCGATGTGCTGGTCTGTAACACCTGCTTCTCTTTGTTCAAGAGTTTCGCCACAGCAGATGATAGGAAGCAAACCGCCTGCAAGGATTGCTTTTGCTTTTTTATTAATCATTTCGTCTGTTTCTGAGAAGTATTGTCTTCTTTCAGAGTGACCGATGATTACATAAGAGCAGCCAGCGTCAGCAAGCATTTCAACAGAGATTTCGCCAGTGAATGCGCCTGATTTTTCCCAGTGGCAGTTTTGGCCAGCGATAGCGATTTTGTCACCGCCGCAGCCACAGTTGCATTTTTCTGTTTCAACAACGTTAAGTGAAGTGAAAACAGGTGCTATAACAACTGTTGGCAATTGTTGTGCTGTAAAATCTTTTGTAAAATTCTTTATTCCTTCAAACAAAGCCTTAGCTTCGTCCTGAAGCAAATTCATTTTCCAGTTTCCTGCAATAATTGGTTTTCTTGACATAATTTTTCTCCCTTATTTATTGTCACTCTTGAATCTTAGAATAAACAAGAGACAAAAACAAGTAGAGATTATTGTATTGAAATTTAAAAATGTTTTGCTTACAATCTCATGTACTATGAAAATCCAATCACAAAATTATTATAGTTCTTATAACTATAATACTCAGTATCGTCAAAATTATCAGCCGGGATTCAAGTCATATACCTATGAACCTGCCAAAAAAATATCACTTGCGAATCTAAACCCTGTGATTCTTTATGTGAATAAACTTTTTGAACGCTCTCTTCAGGCTTCAAGAAGAAGAATCCAATCTGTTTCACCTGCATTAGCGCCTTTTACTGAAGAAATAAAACTTGGTAAAAGCTATGCCTGGGATATTAATAAAGATGACAGGAAAAAGTATTTGATAGCCTTGCACGGCACAAGCCAAAATATTTCTAATTTGCAATTGTTGTATGAAAACGTTTTAGAAAAAACTCCTTATGCAATTTTTGCACCAGAGTATAGAGGGTTTGGAAAAAATAAGCCTGCAACAGTTAGCCCTAAAACTTTTGTAGAAGATACAACTCAGGCTCTCGATTATTTAAAAAAAGAAAAAGGAATCAAGGCTGAAGATATTTGTGTTTTAGGTCACAGTTTTGGCGGCTTTGCTGCCAGTAAGCTTGTACAAAAGAATCCGGATATAGGAAGATTGATACTGGTTTCTTCGATTGATTCTCTTGAACATGAGACTGTAAACTTTGAAAAGGGTACACGAAATAAACTTCCAAAGTATATCAGATTTTTATTTAAGAATTTTAAGATTTTAAGAAGACCGCTTGTTAAATTATTCAGGATAAATGATTGTCTCAATGAGATTAAGGCTCCTGTGGATATTATTCATTCTAAAAATGATTTTTTGATTAAACCAGATTCGTCAAAAAATCTTGCTGCAAAATGCCAGAATTTATCAAGTCTTACTATACTCAAACTTGGAGGTCACGGTATGGATTCGGGTAAAGTTGATACAGTTGTCTCAATCCTAAGCGGAAAGTGAAGAAGACAAGCCTTCCATGATGTTGTAAAAATCTTCTTTTGGAAGTGTAGACATTGTTTTTAGGGCATAAGATAAAATGCTCACTTTGTCATACCATCTTCTTGAATTAGAAATTTTGTACAGACCCAAAACCCTGTCGATTCCGATGCTTACATCTTGTTCTTCGTCCTCTTCGCGTAGCTCCTTAATCTGTTTTACAACATTTGTTAAGTCTCTTGATAGAGAACGTCTTTTGACTTCGTCCATGTCTTTTAGTAACGACAAAGCTCTTTCAGTATGCTCATTTGAATCGTACCAGCGTCTGTTCATCAAATCCTCTCCCAATACACATTCTAATTATAGATAAATCAAGCCGGCAAGCAATCATACGTTTGGTGGAAAATTTTATATTGCACCGAGCTTCCTGCACGCCTCAAGCGCGCAATTCTGCTGCGCTTCCTTTTTTGATTTTCCAGAAGCTGTTGCAATGATTTCACCGTTCCACTCCACCTCCACAACAAACTCCGGCTTGTGAGCAGGACCCTTGACCTCTACAGTGCGGTAAACCGGAAGAGTCTTGTTTACCCCCTGCGTGTATTGCTGGAGAATGTCCTTTGCGTTGTACTTCTCAAAATGCTTGTCAATGTCTTCCGAGTACACCATTATGTAATCGTTGATAAACTTCTCTATCTCATTCTGCTTCCCGTTTAGAAAACACGCGCCAAGCAGCGCCTCCAGAGCACAGGCAATGTTGGATTCCCTTTTCCTTCCGCCCTGCTTCTCTTCCGCAGGCCCGAGCAGGATAAGCTTGTCCAAACCAATCTTTACTCCGACCTGGTAAAGTATTGCGTCAGATACGAGGATTGAACGAATCTTGGAAAGCTCGCCCTCCGGTGATTTCGGGTAAATCGTGTACAAAAGCTTCGAGGTGAAAAGCTTTAACACTGAATCACCGAAAAACTCCAGCCTCTCGTAGTTTTCCAGCGAGTCAAAGTTGTTTTCCTTTGTGTAAGAAGGATGGGTGAGCGCTGTCTTAACAAGCTCGTTTTCTTCTGTTATGCCAAAGAGCTCCTCAAGCATTAGAACATCCCTTTAAACAAATCCATGAAGTTGTTGACCACAAAGAAATAAAGGTAATAATGAACCACAGGAATCGTCAGAATGTAGCTGTCAGTCCTATCTAAGAATCCGCCATGACCCGGCAAAATGTTGCTTGAATCCTTAACCCCTGCGTCCCTTTTTATCATTGACTCGCACAAATCACCAATCTGTGCAAAAGCCGCAATCAATAAGCCAAGCACCAGGCAGTGATACCAAGCAATGCCAATAGCCCAGCCAAAAATCTGACAGAAAATTAAGCACATCACTGTACCGCCAATAGAACCTTCAATTGTCTTATTAGGGCTTATAACCTGCGAAAGCTTGTGCTTACCAAACTTCGAGCCAATGTAGTAACAGAAACTGTCAGTCATAATTACCGCGAAAAACAGTAGTATTGCGTATCCTGCGCCTTCTCCGCCCACATTTTGCTTAACAAACCCCTGATAAACCGGATGGCTGCCCAAATCTCTCAAGAACAGGAGATGGAGCGGAAACCAGCCGCAGTAAACAAATCCGAGGATTGTTGTTGCGACATTTGCTATATAAGGCTGTTTGCCTTTGAACAGCACTGACATGAACGCCATGATTGAGCAGAGCGTGAATGCCAGAGCTACTAAATCAAACCTGTTGAAATACGCAAGCCCTGCAAAGATTAAGCTTGACAGCTGAATAATTCTAAGGCTTGGCAGGAAACCTTTGTGCTTAAGGATTTCAGTGTATTCTTTTGAAGCAAGCATAACAATAGCAAGAACAAGGACTACAATAGCAAGTCCGCCTGTCATTATTGCCCACAGTGATGTCAAACCAATAACGACACCAGTTATTAACCTTGTTATACTTTTGCTTAAAATCATTATACTGTCATTACCTCTTTTTCTTTTTCAGCTACCTGAGCATCAATCATTCCAACGTACTTGTCTGTGAGCTTCTGAATCTTGTCCTGATTGTCTTTTACAACATCTTCCGGTAGGTTTTCTTCCTTTTCAATTTTCTTCAAAGAATCAACCATGTCGCGTCTTGCGTTTCTCACGCCGATTTTAGCGTCTTCGCCGTATTTTTTAACGTCTTTTGCTGTTTCTCTTCTTCTTTCTTCTGTAAGGGGAGGGAAGTTGAGCCTTATGCATACGCCGTCGTTGTTTGGTGCAACGCCCAATTCAGCCTTGATTATTGCCTTTTCGATTTCTTTCATGATGCTCTTGTCAAAAGGAGTGATTACAAGGGTTGTTCCTTCGCTTACACTAACCTGCGCCATCTGTCTGATAGGGGTTGGTGCTCCGTAGTAGTCTACAACAACTCTGTCAAGCACTGCAGGGTTTGCACGCCCTGTGCGTACGGCTGAAAACTCGCGCTTCATCTGCGCAATTGCTTTTTCCATTTTCTCTTCGCCGAACAAATACATTTCTTCAAGAGCTTCTGACATAATTTTCTCCTTTTATATTCAAATATTATTAACCTACATAAGTACCGACAGCTTCGCCGTCCATAATTCTTGTTAAGCTTCCCTTTGCGTTAAAGTCAAATACAATTATTGGAATCTTGTTCTGCTTGCAAAGCGCACACGCAGAAGTGTCCATAACCTTCAAATCCTTTTTGATGATGTCGTCATAAGACATCTTGTCAATCTTTTTGGCGTTAGGATTAGTCTTAGGGTCATCGTCATAAACTCCGTCAACCCCGTTTTTCGCCATCAACATAACGCCCGCGTCGATTTCAGACGCGCGAAGCGCAGAAGCCGTGTCAGTCGTAAAGAACGGGTTTCCTGTTCCTGCCGCAAAAATTACAACCCTGCCTTTTTCAAGGTGCCTGATTGCTCTGTGGCGCACGTAAGGCTCTGCAATCTGGTTCATTGCAATGGCGGTCTGAACCCTGCATTCAACGTCAATCTTTTTGAGCGCACATTGTAAAACAACCGCGTTCATGACAGTTGCAAGCATTCCGACGTAGTCACCTGATGCCTGATCCATTCCGAGCTTCGCGCTGTTTTTCATCCCGCGGAAAATGTTTCCGCCGCCGACTACGATTGCGACTTCAACGCCTTTGTCGTAGATGGATTTTACTTCGTTTGCAATCATCTCAACAGGGTCATAGTCAATACCGAACTGTTGTTTGCCCATGAGCGCTTCTCCGCTCACCTTTAGTAACACACGTTTATATTTTGTTTCAGCCATTATTGATACTTCTCCTCTCCCAATTTTAGTAAAAAAAAGTTCATTTGTAAAGGCTGCGTGTGTTAACCCAATTCGGAGGTGCAGTTAGGGCATCTTGTTGCGTTCAAATCTATGGTGGTGAAGCAGTACGGGCACTGCTTTGTTGTTGCCTTTTCTTCTTTGCAGAGTCTGTTTTTCATTGTGTTAATCGCCTTTATTATTGCAAACACCGCGCAGGCAACAATCAGAAAGCTTATCACGTTGTTAAGAAACATCCCGTAATTTATTGTGACAGCGCCTGCTGCCTTTGCTGCTTCCAGTGAATTAAAATGCTCGCCGTACGGATAAATCTGGAAATACAGGTTTGAAAAATCGACTTTGCCCAGCAGCAGTCCGATTGGAGGCATGATGATGTCTTTGACAAGCGAGTCAACGATTTTGCCGAAAGACGCGCCGATAATTATACCTACTGCCATGTCAAGCACGTTTCCGCGCAGGATAAATTCTTTCAATTCGTTTGCAAGGTTTTTGAACATATAAACTCCTTTTTAATTATCAGTCTTATTGTAACAAATGTTCATGTTTTATACAATTGCCAAAATGCGCACCCCTTGTGCTCAAAACATGTTTATGTGAGAATAAAATAAAAGTATAAAGTAGTACTAAAAATATAAAGGAAACTAAGACAATGGCTAGAAAAACTCCATTAGAGAAAATCAGAAATATTGGTATTGCTGCTCACATTGACGCAGGTAAAACCACTACAACTGAACGTATCCTGTTCTACACAGGTAAAACACACAAAATCGGTGAAACTCATGACGGCGCAGCTGTAACCGACTTTATGGAACAAGAAAAAGAACGCGGTATCACAATCCAATCAGCAGCTGTAACAGCTGAATGGAAAGGCCACCAGATTAACATCATCGACACACCGGGCCACGTTGACTTCACAATCGAAGTAGAACGTTCTCTCCGTGTATTGGACGGTGTTGTTGCTGTATTCTGTGCAGTAGGCGGCGTTCAATCACAATCAGAAACAGTTTGGAGACAGGCTAACAGATACGAAGTACCTCGTATGGTATTCGTTAACAAAATGGACAGAACAGGTGCTGACTTCTACCGTGTAGTAGACCAAATCAAAAACAGATTAGGTGCTAACGCTGTTCCTATCCAGTTGCCAATCGGTGCAGAAGACAAGTTTACAGGCCTTGTTGACTTGATGACTATGAAGGCTGAAATCTACACTAACGATTTGGGTACTGATATCAGAGAAGAAGAAATCCCTGCTGAATTGGCAGAAAAAGCTAAGGAATACCACGATGCAATGGTTGAAGCTATCGCATCAGAAGACGACGCTTTGATGGAAAAATTCTTCGAAGACCCTGATTCAATCACTATTGAAGAATTAAAAGCAGGCTTAAGAAAAGCTGTTTGCGATAACAAAATCGTTCCTGTATGCTGCGGTACAGCGTTCAAGAACAAAGGTGTTCAGCTTCTTCTTAACAATGTTGTTGATTATATGCCATCACCTGTTGACGTTAAGGCTATTGAAGGTGAATTGGAAGACGGTACAAAAACTGAAAGACACTCTTCTGATACTGAACCGTTCTCAGCTTTGTCATTCAAGGTTATGACAGACCCATTCGTAGGTCGTTTGACATTCTTGAGAGTTTACTCAGGCGTAATCACTTCCGGTTCTTACGTTCTTAACTCAACTAACGGTAAGAAAGAACGTATTTCAAGATTGGTTCGTATGTATGCTGACCAACGTCTTGAAGAAACAGAAGTTTACGCAGGTGATA
>CANAXK010000008.1 GCA_947365485.1 uncultured bacterium | reverse complement strand
AAGAATTGTTTCAGGCAACATTAACGTTACCAACACCTTTGCACGGATTTCCATGTCAAAGAATGTTTTCAACTTAAAGAATCTTAGGTCGAATATTTTCAAAGGCAATGTTGGCGGGAATATTTCAGTAAACCTTATTAACACGCTTTTGAACATCAAAGTCCGCGGTCAGGGAATCGATGTTGAGCAGGCTTTGCTTGACGGCGCAGCTATGAAAGACACGCTTGACGGGGTTGCGAAGTTCAACGCTGACATATCGCTCAGGGGTGCGACTTACGAAGAGCAGATGAGAAGCCTTAAGGGCACAGTTGATTTCACGGTAAACGACGGTCAGTTCGGGCCTTTTGGGAAGCTGGAAAACCTCATTATTGCAGAGAATATCAGAGAGTCGCAGTTCTTTCAGACAGCGCTCGGCGGGGTAATAAGCGGGCTTACAACGATTGACACAACGCATTTTTCAGAGCTTAGCGGAAAATTGAGCTTTGACGACGGGATTTGTCACATCAACGAGATGACTTCTCTTGGCAACATTTTGAGCCTGCATATTTTCGGCGATTTTGATTTGCTAAGGAATTACGCTGACATGAAAGTTAGGGCGAGAATGGCTTCACTTGTTTCAAATCTTCTTGGACCACTCGGCGCAATAAACCCTGCAAATTTGCTTAACAGCGCAGCAAGTCTGAATGTGTTTACTGCAAAGGCGTTTTCAATATTCTGCGAGATGGTGCCGGAGGAGGAGATTAGCATTCTTCCGAGCTTTGCAAACAGTTATGTTGATAATGCAGCAACAAAATTCCAGCTTGTGGTGCGCGGTGACGCTGCAAAACCTTTGACTTTGATTAAGTCTTTCAAATGGCTTGCAACCGCAACCGAGTACCAGAGTGCTGTTGATTATGTAAACTCGCTCCCTGAACCTGTGGAAGGAAGCGAAGCAGAGACAATTGAAGAAGCGATTGAGGAAGCACAGGCGCTTGAAGCTGAAAAGAAGACGCTAAAATATAAGGTAAAAAATCTTTTCAATAAGTAAACGCAATCGCATCCCCTCTCCTTTTTCAGAAAACTTACAAGCTTGTAGTTTTCAATCCAAACAGGTTTCATTTACCCCGAGAGGGCTAGGGTGAGGAGTCAATCATGAATAAACAAACACTAATCAAACACTGCCTTGCGCTCCAAGACGCAATCGAGACTTATCCTTTCAAGGACAAGTCCTACGACGAGTACGCAGTTATCCGCCACAAATCCAACGGCAAATGGTTCGCACTTGTCTTTCATCTTGATGGCAAACTCTTCATCAACCTCAAATGCAAACCGCTTGAAAGCGCTGTGCTTCGTGATACTTACCCGTTTATCACTCCGGCATGGCACATGAACAAAACCCATTGGATTAAGGTTGACCCTGATGTGGCTCCTCTTGATTTACTCAAGGATTTGATAAAAAATAGTTATGAGCTCACTCAAAAAAGGAAATAAATGTTAAAAAAACTTACCGGAAAAGCGCTTATACACACAATTCTGATTCTGACATCGCTGCTGTCAATATTTCCGTTTATCTGGCTCACCTCGACCTCGCTTAAAGGGCTGAATGAAGATATTTTTGCTTATCCCCCGCAACTCATCCCTGCTGATTTTACGTGGGCAAACTATGTTGATGTGTGGCACAGGGTTAATTTTATGGGCTATTTCTGGAACAGCGTAATCGTTGCAGCACTCACGGTTGTACTTAACCTCGTACTCTCTTCGCTTGCAGCCTACCCGCTTGCAAGAATGAGCTTTAAAGGTAAAAAAATTGTGTTCTTTTCAATCCTTGCAACAATCATGATACCGTTTCAGGCAATCATGCTTCCGGTTTATATTATTACTTTGAAACTCCACCTTATTGACAGCGTGAATAACGTCATGGGCTACATCGGGCTTGTAATGCCGTTTGCAGTGAGCGCTTTCGGGATATTCTTAATGCGCCAGGCGTTTCTAAAAGTGCCAAGAGAAGTCGAGGAAGCCGCGATTGTGGACGGGTGTAATGTGTTCCAGATGTTTACGCGCGTTGTGCTTCCAATGGTAAAACCAACGCTTGCTGTGCTTGCTGTGTTTACGTTTATCGGCTCTTGGGGTGAATTTCTCTGGCCGAGTATTATGCTTACAAAGGATTCAATGTACACGCTTCCTGTGGGTATAAATAATTTGCAGGGCATGTTCTCGTCAAACTGGCGGTTCATTGCAGCTGGGTCAATAATCTCGACCATTCCGATTATAATATTTTTCCTTGCAATGCAAAGATATTTTATCTCTGGCGAAAACGACGGCGCAGTTAAGGGGTAAAGGGAAGGGGTAATTAAAAATTCTTTTCCTCTCTCTTCTTATCACTTTTTGTTATCATTAATACATTTTTTTCAATGCTATACTGCACGAGGTTTTCTTCCGGATTGATATTTAAAAGACTAAGAATTATTGAATTAATTGATAATGCCCATCCATTTCCATTGCGTATAAGCTTTCTTTCAAACGGCATAAAATCCCTTTCTTTATAAAACTAGAAACTATAGTCTAATGTTAGCATATAATTACTATAAAAGTCAAGAAATATTAGCTAGCTATCACTAATTTTAGATAATAGTTTATAATTATGGAGTATGGAAGCTATAAATGAAGTAAAAATGTTAGCAGCAAAAAGAGGTGTAACTCTTACTTATCTGGCAAAGTATTTGTCCGATAATTCTGATAAACAATACACTCTTGATAATTTTTCCAAAAAATTGAGGTCTAACAGGATAAGATATTCAGAAATGAAACTTGTTGCCGAGGCTCTTGATATGGAACTAGTGTTCAGAGATAAAAATATTTAATAGACCAAGTAGAGTGGCTCGCTTTCTCTTTAAACTCACGACAACTTTTCTGTATTAAAGGTGTAGAAAGGAGGAAGCACAATGAACAAGCAAGAACTCATGAAAGCAATTAAAAGTGCCCTATTGGTCTTAGGGCACCTGCTTTTAGCGTTAGCTAGTATGTTGTAGAGCCTGTAATGGGGGTAGCGCGAACTGCCCCCGCTCTACTCTTATTATAACCTATTTGGTGAATATTACAAGTCCTGTTCAAAGATAAAACCTAACCCCCGAAATTATAAAACTGATACGGATACCTCATCACAAACTCCTCAAAAAACTTCACGTACCCGTCTTGCAAATCCTTTAAAACATCGGCTTTCGCACTCGAATCCGTCGAAAACTTTCTTGTGTGGATTTTGTAATTTTTGCTCTCTTTTGCACAAACAATAAAATAAATCTCCGAACCCATCATCTGCGCAAATTTCACCGCGCCGAGCGGAAGCTCTATTGTTTTTCCCAAAAACTCTTTTTCATAAACCTTGTTGTAATTCTGCGCCGAAACCCTGTCACCTGCCATGAACACAAACTCGCCGGCTTTTAACCGCTCTGATATCATAATCGACGTGTCTGCGCTGATTTCCTCCACCGGAAAAACTTCCAGATTCAGCTTTGTCTCAAGCTTCTTTAAAAAACTGTTGAACGTCTCGCACGCACTTGATTGCAAAAATACATTCACCCGCTTTGGCGAAGGAAAAGTCTTTGACTGAAACAGACTCCGCAAAATCTCTACATTCCCGACATGGGTCGTGAGAAAAAATATTCCACGCGAATCCTCAATGTGAGCCTTGATATCCTGCTTCTGACTCTCGTTTTCAAAAACAAATTTTTCTGTGTCAAAATTGCCGGAAAACGAGATAAACTTGTCTACAAGCGAATTTCCGTAATTCAAAAACAGCCTGAATGCACTAATATAAGCCGGCTTTTTTATTGTCCTGAAAAACTTCACCACTGATTCCCGCTGGTCTTTTGCTTTCAAAAACACAACTAGCACAACAAAAAACGCGATTATCCGAACAGGAGCCTCTCCAAATATTTCGTAAATCCTGTAACTAAGCATAAGCCGCCCTGCTCCGGCACCCTGCTCCTTTAGCTCAAACCACTTTTTAGCCATTTTTTACGCACTCCAGAAGCGTGTAATCATGAGCCCCGACTCCGTCGTAGACATTGACAATTTTGAGTCCGGATTTTTCTACCAAATCCAGCATTTCTTTTTCGCTGTACATCTTGCTGCACCCGTTTGCCATGCAAGTAAAGTACAAAGACGTGTGGATTAGAGAATACTTTGCAGCAGGAAACTTCTGCCTGTCAGTAAACGGCTCCAAAATGAAAATTTTTGTGCCCTTAATCGAAGCTTTTACAACTTTTTTCAGAATGAACTCAATCTGCTCTTTTGAAAAACAGTCCAGAAACTGGCTCATAAGCACCGCGCCGGAGATTTCAGGCAGGTTGTCTTCTTTGCTTAAAATATCTGCTTTGTGAAACTTTGCACCACGAAGCTTTGAATCGTTTTTTATAAACTCAATGTTTTCATCCAGATCAATCATCGTGATGTCACAGCGAGGATTGTGCTTGAGACAAACTTTCTCAAACTTTCCGGTGTTAGCTCCGATATCAAAAATCTTTTCCTCGCGCTCCAGAATCCTGTAGATTATCTCAAAACAGTTGTCTGAATAATAATGGTCAAACTCGTACCAGCTCTTTCTCATACTATCTGGCAGTTCGGAAATTTTCGGGTAAATCGTTTTCGAGTCCGGATACATCTTTTTTAAACCCTCGGGACTTGAGTTTACAAAGGACGCGCAAAGCTCGTCCGCACCTTTGTAACACACATCCTTCACAAAATTGAAATTCACCCGCGTCATCTCGTCGTACAAAAACGCGCGGCCAAGATGGGTTATTGTGAAAACACCATAATTGTTTTCAACAACCCCTGCTGCCTCTGCAATTTCAAGCAGGGTAGAGATTGTGTACTCATCACGGTCGAGGCTTTTTATCAAATCCTCTACAGAAGAAGGGGTTTTGTCGATTTCTTTTAGTATCCCAAATTCCAGCATTGCAGCAACCGCCTGAAACGTGAGCGGCGCAAACGCAAGCTTCTGCGCTTCGGTGAGCGCGCTAATTAATTCTTTTTTGTGGCTTCGTTTTCTTGCAACTTCCATTACTCGATTTTACCACAAAAGTAGAACAGCCAGGCTACGCGCGTTCCCTCTCCTCAGGGAGAGACCCCGAAGGGGCGAGGTTGGGGTGAGGGGTCAACACAATCAGACTCATCACATACGCTGCCACAATCCCGATAAACAAAGTCATTCCAAGCGAACTTATTAACTTAAAACTTGTAAACGAAAGCAGCAAAAACGAGAACGAAGTCGAAACAGCCGAGATAAAAACAGCGTCTTTTGATTTTTCGCTGCTGCTTGCTCTGAATATCGAATAATCAAGGCTGAACCCGATTATCAAAAACAGTGCAAGAATGTGAAACAGATTTATCTCAACTCCTGCAAGAGAGAGGGCTCCTATTGCAAACCCTGCTCCAAGAAGCGGTGAAGCCGTGATTTTTAAGGCTTTTTTCCATCCGTATACAAAAGTCAAAAACAAAAACAGCACAAAAAACGCAGCAGGAATAAGAGTAAAACACTCTTTTCTAAGCTTTTTTAATACGCCCGAAATACTCTCCTGTACGTTGATTGCCCCGTCCACCCCTGATTCATAAACAAAAGAAAAAGCCGTGTTTTCATCAAGCATGAACTCCGATTTCAACGGAAAATTCTCCACATCATAAACCCTGTCTTCTTGTATCGCTTTTTTTAACCCCGAAATGTTTTCCTTGCTCAAAAACTTCGCATACCCTTCCAAATCCTCGTTGTAAAGCCTTTTCACAAGCTTTCTGTTCTTTGCCTGCAAAGATTTTGAACTCACAAAATTGCTCAATCCGAGAACAGAATCACTCTTAAGCTTCTCCTGCTTTTCAAGTATCTCATCCAGATTATTTCCTGTTGTTATCAAAAATTCCGGATTTTTAGGGTTGAACACTTCTTTGTAGAGGTTTTCTGCCCGCATCAAATTCACAGGCGGGGTGTAAAGGTTTGTCACACTGTCGTTGAACCGGAGCTTGAGCGCGCCTGTAATTATCACAACAAATATCAGCAATAAGGCAACTGGCTTAAACCACCTGACTGATATTTTCCTGAAACTTCGCCCGCTAAACTCAAGCCCGTCAAGCATTACAAGCACAAAAAGATAAACCCCGATAAGCCCGAATGATGTAAACACTGCGATTTGTCTTAAGACTTCAATATTAGAAAACCCGAGCACCGAAAACGCGATAACCGTTGTGAGCATCGAGGTTGTAAGGCTCTTTTTGAATCCCGCTTCTTTTCCTGTAAGAAAATAATGTAGCGAATAGTCCAAACTTATCCCGATAAGCGAGGTTGAGAACACAAAAGTCAGAATGTGCAGCTTCTCAAAAACAAGTGAAGAAACGCAGTAACCCAGAGTTAGCCCGAACAGGATTCCGGAGGCAACAGGGATTAAGATTCTTATTGATTTGAAATAATACTTGGCCAAAAGTACTAGGCCTAATGTCGAAATGAGGCAAATCAGGTTGATTTCAAACACCGATTTGGAAGCCGTGAAAAACGAGTGCACAGGAGCACCCGTAAGATAAACATTCCCTTCTTTAACCCCCGCTTTTTTATCAAGAATCTTTTGTATGTCTTTTGAATCAGCATGTATTAGCGCATAGTATTTTCCGTTAAATTCTTTTGTCTCTTCTTCCAGAAACTTCTGGTTAGAAAACGCAAAATCAGTCGTAAAAAAATACGGGTCTTTATCAGGCGGTGAAACGTACACGCCGAGCGGGTTGTAAAGAGTCTCCAGCCCCTGTTTTTCGAGCTCTTTGTAGTTCTTTTGGCTGATAAGGGTTTTCTTTTCTTTGCTCAAAAAATTTGCCGGATAGTTTTTGTAGACCTCAACCACTTCGCTGAACTTTGCGTCCGGTGAAAAAGTCGAGAACTCTGATTTTAAGTCATCCAAAGTGTCAAGGTCGTCTGCTTCAAGGACTATATTTAGTTTTTTTGAGGAGAGGGAAGCGAGCGCAACAAGATGTTTTTCAGCCTCGTTTGAGGGCGAGATGAACGCCTGTAAGAGCTCTGTCTCAACTGGTTTTGGTTGAATGAGGCAGAAGATAAAAAACAGGATTGAAAGTATTAGGAATGTTAGTTTTTTCATCTTGAAAAATATATAGCTGTCCTTGTCGAATCCGACGCAAGTATTACAATCTTTTTAATCTCATCCTGACCCTGAATCTCAATTGATTTCAGGTAACTTGACACCACAGAATCATTTTTCGGCACGAGCTTCAAATCCCAGACACCTCCGCTTTTTTCAAAAAAGAAAGTGAAATCTTTTTCAAGCCGTGAATAAGACTTGTTTGAAATCGCCGTAATCACGCTGTTTATGTGCCTGTACTCTTTTGAAGTGTATGAAGCCGTGCTCTTTATTGGATAGGTTGTGTAAAAAGTCACGCCTTTGTCTTTTTCGAACCGGAAATCACCCGAGGATTTTAGCGTAATATTTGATGAGGGCAAAAACTTCTCCTGCCTGAATTTGCACTCCGTGCTCTTCAATTCCGGAAGCTCGTTAATGATTTGGGCAAGAGGTGTGCTTGCAAAAACAGTGGTTGCAAAAGCAAGAATAAGCGTTAGCAAAAGCGTTTTTCTCATACACGCCACCTACAAGTAGTTCGTAAGCGGTAAAAGTCCGCTCGAATAAGTCGTATCATCTCCATAAAAGTTGTAGGAAACCCCGTTTTTGACCTTCTCGAGCCTCAAGTACACAATCCCGTCAGGGCGGATAATGTTTGTGAACTTGATTTTCCGAAGCTGGCCGCAGTGGCAGTCGATTCCGAATGCGTCTTTTATGAAATAGCTCGCAAAATAGAGCTGAACCACCCCCGGAAGCACCGGAAACCCTTCAAAATGACCCTGAAAGAAGTTGCTTGTCTTCAAAAACCGCATCTCAAACTGAGCGTAGAGCATGTCGTAATCTCTTGAAATCATTAGCGGGAAGGAAAGGTTGAGATTGAAAACCTCTTCAATCTTCTTCCTGTCAATTTTTCCGTTCTCTTTTCTCGGAATCTCGTCCGTGAACCTCCAGCGCTGCGGCACGATTTCGAACTTTTTATTCAGCCTGTTTTTTAAATCCTTAATCAAATCAAGCGTGCTGTTTTCTACAACAAAATTAATCCCATTGTTGTTCATAACAACAAGCGCAGCAAGCTTCCCGTCGTGCTCAAGCGTGTAACACTCATCCACAAACTTGTGGGACTTGATTTCTGCCTCAATTTCTTCTGCGTTAACCCTTTTTTCCTGAATCTTGAGAGTCCTTCCGGAGCGCTGCAGGAATTTTATCCTGTCACCCTTGACCTCTATTTTGTCGTCAAGAATGTCAAACCCGTTTGACGAATATTTGCTCGAAATCTTCACCTTGTCATCTTCAAGCGAGAGTATCTCAATTCCCTTGAATAGCTTCATCTCATCATCAGGGTTTTCTCTGTAGGCAATAACCCCTGTTTCTGTGCTTCCGTAGATTTCAATAACGCGATTGGAAATCTTTTTCGCGTATTCAAAAGTCTTTTTCTCAAGCTTCGCGCCTGCGGTTATTATGATTTCGGGGAAGACTTCCGGTGTGCAATCAAACTTCCGCATTGATTCCAAAAACGAAGGCGTTGTAACAAGAAGCGCGTTTTTGATTTTTAAATCCTCGGGATAATTTATGCGCTCCGGCTTCCTTTTGTACCCGTGCAGAGTCGGAAGCACGCAGTAGAACGTGTACCCAAAAAGGTGCTCCGGCGTGGTTGTTGTGATAAATTCCAGACCTTTTGGCAGTTTGAGTGCTTCAAAAATATCATTGCTTTCGTCAATCATATTTTTTGCAGACTTGGTGACAGTCTTCTGCATGGCGGTTGTCCCGCCTGTTGTGAAGGTTATGATATTTGTTTCTGATTCAAGAAATTTTTTTATTGTGTCAGCCATTCTTCCTCTTGAAATTGAGTCTTACAATATATTCTATACCAAAAAATACTCCAACGAAAATATATGAAACAAATCCGTTATAAACTGCCCAAATTTTTTCACTCATAAACACCGTGGCGAGCGCGATAAGGAAGTTTATAAACATGAAAACAGACCAGTAATAAGTGAGCTTCCGTGTGTAATCAAGCGTGGCTGAATTTGCGTCAGGCTCTGCAGCTAGCGCGAACTTTTGTATAATTGTTTTTTTCTGAAAAGTTGAAGAAAAAAACACGACAAAGAACAAAAAATTTACAATAACCGGATAGTATTTGAAAAGAACAAGGTCAGTAAAATGGAATGCAGCTATTACCAGAAACATGGTAACCACCGGCATGAGAGCTTTTGCTATTCTTAGTGCTTTACTCAAGAAGCGCATAAACCGCGTCCACAACGTCTTTAATTGTCCTGATTTTTTTGAACTCTTCCGGCGGAAGCTTCTTGTCCGTGAATTTCTGCATCCGGACAGCAATGTCAACAGCGTCAATGCTGTCTAAGTCCAAATCCTCAAAGAGGTTTGATTCTAAGGAGATTGAGCCTTCGTCGATTTCCATTTCTTCAACGAGGATTTTTTTAACTTCTTCAAAAATTTGTTCTTTGGAAAATTTGTTACCCATTGATTTTAGACCTCACAAACTCACTAAGCGTTTTGATTGAGTAGAAGAATTTTTTGTTCTGCTCCTTGTCAGTACTTAATGTAATGTTGTATTTCCGCTTCAAAGCCATGCCAAGCTCAAGCGCGTCAATGGAGTCAAGCCCGAGCCCTTCGCCAAAAAGCGGCTCCTCGTTTTTGATATCGTCAGGCGTAATCTCTTCTAATTCTAATGTCTCAATAATCAGCGTTTTTAAATCTTTTTCTATATCCATCATAAGAGTATTATAACATAAATTTTCGGGGTTCAACCCTCACCCGCATCCGTAACGCTCGACGCGGTCTCGCGAACGGCTGCTCCCTCTCCCGCCAAAGAGGTATCCGCGCCCTCCCAGCTAGTCGTCCTACGATTGAGGCAGACCTGTCGTCCCTATCCCAACCAGTACCACCACGATTGTCTGCCGACAATATGTTTACGTGCGTAGCACCGTAGCACAAAAAAATGACGGTAAGTATGAAGAATAGCCTTGCCGTCACAGAGTCGTAATACTGAAATTGTAGTTTGTATGATGAATAAGTTTAATTCTTGTTCGGGTTAAACCCCCTGATTTTAACCTTAGGCACAACTGACATGCCCGGGATTACAGCGTATTCCTGCGGGTCGATTTCTTCCGTGAACACGATTTTCACAGGGATTCTCTGCACGATTTTTACAAAAGACCCGACCGCGTTTTCAGGCGGGAACAGACTCGCTTTTGCACCGGAACTCCTCTGAATGCTGTCAACCTTGCCCCTGAAAACCTTGTGAGGATACGTGTCGATTTTGATACCAACTTCCATGCCCTTCTTCATTTTCTCAAGCTGCGTTTCCTTGAAGTTCGCAACCACCCAAACGTCATGCGGTACAACCACGAAAAGCGGACTTCCCGGCTGAACCATCATCCCGACTTCAACCTTCTTGTTGGAAACAGTTCCATCTATTGGAGCCTTGATGTCTGTGTATTCAAGCGCAAGCTCCGCCGCACGCTTCTGCGCCTTTAGTACGTTCAAATCAGCGTCAGCAACCTTCACACTCTTTGAAGTGTCCTTCGATAAAATAGCCTGCTCGGCAGTTACCTGCTTTGCCTGAATGCTCTCAAGATTTGTTCTTGCCTTGTCCAAAGTCTGCTTGGATACAGCACCGGCTGCGTATAAGTTCTCGTATCTCTCAACATCTTTTTTTGCAAGCTCGATTTCTGAATTTGCCGCGTTCAAGTTCGCATGCGCGTTCTGCTGATTCAGTAAAGCCTTTTCATAAGCAGCTTTTGCCTGCTCAAGCCTTACCTCGTAATCAACCTTGTCTATAACCGCAACCACCTGACCGGCTTTGACTGCCTGGTTGTCCTCAACCAGAACCTTCACTATCTGACCCGATACCTTCGGTGAAACAGAAACGGTCGTTGTCTCTACGTAAGCGTCGTCTGTTGACTGGTAGCCGAGCGTGTCGTAAATAAAATACCCGCCAACAAGCGCCGCTATTATTCCTAAGAATGTGAAAATGTACCTCTTTCTGACAGGCATCTTCTTTGTGCTTTCTTCCTCTATTCTATTTTCTTCACTCATTGGTTTATCCTTTTTATATTTGTATCTCTAATGACTCGTCTAAAATATTTCTTAACTCTTTCAACAAATCGCCAACCCTTGCAATGTCACTGTTGTTGATTTTTTCCTGAATATGCTCAAAATTCGGCCTGATTCTTTCTGTTGCCTCGATAGATTTTTGAATCCCAGCCTGCGTGATTTTTACAATCTTCACCGGCCTGTTGTTCTTGATTGAAAGCTTCCTTGTTATGAATCCCTTCTTCTCAAGCGAGTCCAAAAGCTTCCCCGTGTTCGCCCTGTCCTTTAAAATAATCTTAGCTAAATCACGCTGACAAAGCTCCGGATTGCACTGAAGAACATCCAGAACCGAAAACTCTTCACATGAGATTCCTGCGTTGAACTTGTCAAATACCTGCGCGCCCAAAAGCTTGCAGTACTTTGCTGTAAGCTCAATCTGATAAAAAATCGTGTCTGTGTAATGTTCTTCTCTATTCAGTTCTTCCAATTTGTAAATCCTCTATTTGAAGTATGTTTATTTTACCACATGTTGCAAATGCAACACATCTATGCTATCATTACTCTTAGAAAAAATCAAGTACCTGGAGAAAAGATTATGAAGAAAATGTTGGCACTGGCCTTGTTGATATCGATTTGCGGAAGTAATGTGAGCGCTGCCTGCGCAGCAGAGAAGACTGTTTTGAACGCTGGCGCGGAACAGACAGTTGATAAGAATAAGAAACCAAAGAAAGTAAAACCGGTTAAGAATAAATACGAGTACGTTAACCTTGACTGGTGGAAACAGTTCAATGACGAACACTTGAACGGGTATATTGTTAAGGCTGTTGAGAACAACAAAGACTTGAAGATGGCGACTCTTACGATTGACGAGTATTACCAGAATGTTGTTATGCAAAGAGCTGGAGAGCTTCCAAGCATTCAGGCGGGGTTGATGCCGGGCGTGAGCAAAATTGTTGGTCCTTCGTCTTTCGGGCTGGGGCTTCCGATTATAGCGAACTATGAACTGGACTTGTTCGGGAAGAACCACAACAAAACAACCGCTGTGAGAAAGCTTTACGAGGCTTCTATTCTGGATGAGCAGGCTGCTTACATTTCTATTGCTTCGGCTGTGGGAAGCGCTTATATTAATATTGTGAAACTTGACGCGATGATTGATTTGCAGGAAGAAATTGTTGCTTTAAGAAAAGAGATTTTTGAAATAATGTCAGTAAGCAACGCAGAAGGTATTGTTTCGACTTCCGACCTTGTGAAAGCTAATCAGGCTTATATTTCAGGGGTTGCAGACCTTACGGATTTGAAAAAAGACAGGACAAAATGTCTTCATCAGCTTGCAGTTTTGACCGGCGACAGCCCGAACAATATTGAGGAATATGCAAGAAGCGATTACAGGACTCTGGCGTTTTCGGGCGTGATTCCGGAGAGCATTGATTCTGATATTATCATGAAGCGTCCGGATTATCTTAAGGCAGAAAAGATGCTGGAAAAAGCCGGAATCGATGTAAGGGTTGCGAGAAAGGAGATGTGCCCTTCGCTGAATCTTGGAGGCGGGGTGTTTTTCAATACAAAACATGTAGAGAGTTTGTTTACGACATCTAACATGCTCTGGGCTTTGGGCGGATCGATTATGCAGCCTTTGTTTATGGGCGGGAAGCTCAAGGCTAATCTGAAATCCAAAAAGATTGCTTACGAAAAGAGTTTGAAGAATTATGAGAAGGTTAATCTGACCTCAATGCAGGAGGTTAATGACTCTCTTGTTTCTGTAAGTATGGACAGGGAAAAGCTTTCCAAGCAGCAGAAGATTCAGGAGCTTGAGCAGAAGGATTTTGCGCTTTCAGAGCAGAAATACGCACAGGGCGTGATTGCAAAACTAGATTTGAATCAGATGCAGGAGAATCTGCTAAGCGTAAACAAGATGGTGTATTCAAGTAAGTTTGACTGCATGATTGACTGTATAAGTTTTTACAAGGCAACGGCAGCGCAAGATATATAGAGCTACTTTAGCACTAACCCCCTCTCTTTAGGGAGAGGGCTGGGGTGAGGGGGCAACCCCAAGTTCCTGAAATCCTTGCACAGAAGGCTGTACCCCACCCTAACCCTCCCCATCCAGGGAGGGAACGCGCTCAATTTGAGCTCCTGCGTTATAAATGTTTACAATTTGAAAAGATTTTTCTGTTAGGATATTATATATATTGAGTAATTGTGCGCGGGGAGTACATGGAAAATAATTATTTTGCACTGTTAGCTAATGACGTGAAGAAACTCTGGAACGGCTTAGACGGGAACCAGAAGCTTGGCATGCTTGCATTAATCGTTGTGACGATTGCAGCAGCTTCGTTTTTCCTATCAAAAGCAATGGAGCCGGACTGGGTTGTTTTATATTCTGACTTGAACGAAGTCAACGCAATAAGCATTGTTGAAGGTATGAAGAAAAACGGGTACAGATACAAAGTATCAGAAGACCATAAAACAATTCTCGTACCTTCAAAACTAAGAGACGACATGCGGGTTTTTGTTGCAGAAAACGACCTGATTAAAAACGACGACACAGGTTTTGAACTTCTCGACGACATGCAGCTCGGCTCAACTGATTTCAAAAACAAACTGACAAGACAAAGAATTTTTCAGGGCGAACTTACCCGCTCAATCGAAAAAATTCAGGGCGTGAAATACGCAAGAGTTCAGCTTGCAGAACCTGAACGCTCTATCTTCGACGACAACGACACAAAACCTACAGCCTCTGTAGTGCTGGTTTTGGAGCCGGGATACAAGATAAAAAGCTCGCAGGTCAAGGCTATTAAAAATCTCGTTGCTTACTCTGTTCCGAGAATGACTCCTGAGCAGGTGTTCATCACTGACCAGAACGGAAACAGCCTTTCTGACGAGACTTCTAAAAACTCCACTGACATGGAGAGCTTCAAGGGCAATCTTGAAAAAGATACGGCAAAAAAAGTTGCTGATGTTCTCGAAAAGATTGTGGGCAAGGGAAACGTGTCTGTTCAGGTTAATGCTGATATAGATTTCAATTCTGCAAAAGCAACTATTGAAAGCTATATTCCGCTCGAGGGTAAAGATCAGGGCGTTGTGACAAGCTCCCAGACTGAAATTGAGACCTACGAAAACCCTAATAATGTTCCTAATCCGAACAACGTAAACCAGAGGAATCTTAATTATTCAAAACAAAAAACATCCGTGAATTACAACGTGACAAAAGAAGTTAAGCAGGTGGTTTACGCACCTGGTACGGTGAAGAGGCTTTCTATCGCGGTTGCGGTTAACAAAATTTTGACCGATGCTGAAAAAGACGAGTTGAAGAACCTTGTACTTTCAGCTTCCGGGGTTGATTATTCAAGGGGCGACGTAATCTCTGTTTCAGGGCTCCAGTTTGAGGGTGCTACGATTGACAAGCTGGCTCAGGAAGAGTTCAACAAGCAGTACCAGCGCGAGCGAACAGTTTACTTTATTACATCTTCTGTAATTCCGCTTGTGATTGTGCTGATTCTCGGTTGCTTTGCGCTTTATATTCTAAAGACATTTGTTGCAAAGCTTCCTTCAGCAAAGCCTAAGATGCATGCAGAAGAGTTGATAGAGCGTCAGCCGGAAGAAATTGATGTAGAAGAGGAATCTCCAAGGCTTGAGTTTAATAGAAGAGAGATAAAGTCTCAAAAAGAACAGAGCATAAATGAGTTGAACGAAACAATCATGGCAGCACCTGAAGAAGCAGCCAAGCTATTAACTTCATTTATTAGAGACTAAGTGCTACGCACGTAGGAGATTGGTCGGGAGACAATCGAGGCACTACAGGTGAGAAACAAGGATACAAGTCTCCCTCAATGGTAAAACTACTAATAGGAAAAATAAAACCAAATGGGCATAGAAGATATAAAAAAAGCTAAGGAAGAAGCAAAAAAGGTCATTACGCGTCCTAGCCAGAAGGTCGCGGCGCTTTTGATTGCTCTCGGGCCTGCTACGGCTTCTGAAATCCTGAAAAACATCAAAGAAGATGAGCTTCTGGAGCAAATCACGCTTGATATTGCGAATCTTGGCAAGGTTTCTGACGAGGATTTGAACGATGTCTTGAACGAGTTTAAAACAGTGTTTCAGGCTAAAAACTACATTGCACAAGGCGGTGTCGGGTATGCAAGACAGCTCCTTATCCAGACTTATGGTGAAGCAGAAGCAGCAAAACTTCTTGAACGGGTTAACTCAATGGTTAACACAAATCCGTTCTTCTTCCTTAACGAAGCTGACCCATCCCAGCTTGCAAACACGTTTTCTTCTGAAAATCCGCAGCTCCTTGCGTTGATTCTTGCGTATTTGAGACCGGAGCTTGCAGCGCAGGTACTTGCGTTTCTTCCTCCTGATGTTCAGGCGGTCGTATCAATGCGAATCGCGGATATGACACCGACTAACCCGGAAATCCTTTCGACGATTGAAGACATTGTGCAGCGCAAATTCTCTGCATTGCTTGTTAACGATTTTTCAAATGCTGGTGGTGTGGAATCTCTTGCAAACATCCTGAACTGCTGCGACAGAGGCACAGAAAAGAACATCATGGAATGGCTCGACATCGAGAACCAGAAAATGGCTCAGGAAGTCCGCGACCTCATGTTCGTATTCGAAGACATTATTATCCTCGACGACAGATCTATCCAGAGACTTCTCCGCGAAATCGATACAAAGCAACTTGCACTTGCGCTCAAGGGTACAAAAGAAGAAATCAAAGAAAAAATCTTCAAGAACATGTCAGAAAGAGCGCGCCAGATGCTTACCGACGATATGGAATACCTCGGACCTGTCAGAGCCAAAGAGGTTCAGGAAGCACAGACTGCTATTGTTAACGCTATCAGAACTCTTGAAGCGACAGGCGAAATCACTATTACTCGTGCAAGTGTTGAGGACGAATTAATTGAGTAGCAAAAGAATAATAGGTCAGAATATCCAGATGGGAGACAACTTTGTGCTCCCGATTGAACAATCCGGTGTGACCAGACAGCAGGCCAAAATCCAGCAAATCATTCAGGAGACTGATGAAAAAGCGCGCCAGATAATCTCTGCTGCGGAAAACAAGTCCAGAATCGTTGTTGAAACAGCTAATACAGAAGCCTCCAGAATCATTGAGGAGGCGCGTAAACGAGGCGAACAGGAATACGAAACAATCAAAAATCAGGCTTATCAGGAAGGGTTTGCAAAAGGCGAACAAGACGGACTCTATAAATTCCAAAACGACGCGGTTGAGGGATTTAAGTCTCTGGATACACTCTCTTCCAGCTCGTTCGAAATTAAGAATAACATAATTGAATCAGCTTCGCGCGATATTGTGGATTTGGTTTCTACGATTGCAGACAAGGTCTGCCACCTGTCTTTTGATGACGAAGTTCTACACAGGATTACGGTTGATGCGATACGGGAGCTTCATGACAAGGAAAGCATTACAATTATTGTGAATCCAAAGCTGGTTGAGAATATTAATAATCTTGTACCGGAATTGAGGCAGGAGTTTCCGAAACTTGAGACGCTTAAGATTCTTGAAGACAACTCGCTTTCACCTGACGGGGTTATTGTTGAGACACTCAAAACCCGGCTTGATTCAAGGATTTCAAGACAGATTGCAGAGATTGCCGAAAAAATGTTAACGGGCGTAGACGATGAGCTGGGACAAGAATAAGTATTTAGACATAATTAATAGCACACAGACTATTAAGGAAATCGGAAAAATCACCGAGATTATCGGGCTTACGATTGAATCAGACGGCCCGAAATCTTCAATCGGCGACCTGTGCTACATCTACAACGACTATAACGACACCCCGACAATGGCCGAGGTCGTGGGGTTTAAGAGCGACAAAATCCTTTTAATGCCCTTGGCTTCTCCTGATGGAATCCGCCCGGGCGCACTTGTTGTGAATACAGGCGGGGCAATGAGAATCGGGGTTGGCACCCAGCTTATCGGGCGCGTGCTTGACGGGCTCGGGAACCCGATTGACACTCTTGGAGATATAAGGTTTTCAGAATAACGCTCAACAAAGGCTGACGCGATTAATCCGCTTAAGCGTAAACGAATCTCGGAGCCGCTTTCACTTGGCATAAGGTCAATCGACGGGTTTATGACCGTGGGAAAAGGTCAAAGAATGGGGATTTTTGCGGGCTCCGGTGTTGGTAAGAGTACGACAATTGGTATGATGGCAAAAAACACGACGGCGGATTTGAACGTTATTGCGCTGATTGGCGAACGCGGACGTGAGGTTAAGGAATTTATTGAAGAAATCCTTGGGCCTGAAGGTATGAAGCGCTCAATCGTAATCGCAGCGACTTCCGAACAGCCTTCTCTGGTTAAGATTAAGGCTGCGTTTGTTGCGACTTCTATTGCCGAGTATTTTAGAGACAAGGGAATGGACGTTCTGTTCATGCTGGACAGTGTTACCCGTATTGCGATGGCACAAAGAGAAGTTGGGCTTGCGATTGGCGAGCCTCCTGCAACCAGAGGGTATACACCTTCGGTGTTTGCGCTTATGCCACAGCTTATGGAGCGGGCAGGAACAAATGAATATGGGACAATTACGGGTCTTTACACAGTACTTGTTGAGGGTGATGATTTTAACGAGCCGATTTCCGACACGGCAAGAAGTATCTTAGATGGTCACATTGTGCTTTCACGTGATTTAGCTCACAAGAACCACTATCCTGCTGTGGATGTGCTTCAATCGCTTAGTCGTGTTATGGGGGATGTGACTTCTAAAGAGCACCGAAGTGCGGCAGGTGTTTTAAGAAACCTGCTTGCTGTTCATAAGAAGAACGAAGATTTGATTAACATCGGCGCTTATGTGAAGGGCTCTGACCCGGCTTGTGACAAGGCGATTGCAATGATGGGGGATATTAACACGTTTTTATGCCAATCAACTGATGACAAGTTTGACTACGACCAGACGATAAGTGCGCTGTTGCAGCTGAACCAGCTTGCCGGAGGCGGGTAGGTTACGGCTTGACAAATTGTAAAATATAGTAAATAATAAGAATGCAGGGTGGCACCTTAGACAAGTGCCGTGAATCCCTACAATAGTTTAGAAATGTTTAATGCTGCTATGAATAGCGTTGCTATTATATAATAAAAATACTGACTTGTCTATATTTTAATGTATATTCTTTTTACGCTTGTAAGCAGATGAAAAAATAAGATTATTTTAAAAGTTCGTCGATTGATATATTTAGAGCTTTTGAAATTTTGTAGACCAGATATATGCTAGGTGTTACCTTTGCTTTCTCAATTTTTGTAATATGTTTCGTCGATATATCAGTAATTTCACCAAGTTTGTCTTGGGTGATTCCATTTTTTATTCTTGCAATTTTTAAATTGAGTGCTAATGTTTCTCTAAATTTTTGCTCCATATAACACATTATAGTAAGTGTCATTGATATAATTAACAGCTAAAAGAATACTTAAGTTGCTAATTGAAAACCTTTATGGAATTATAAGTTAGTTTTAAGAAAGGATGTTATGAAAAACTTAAAGTTAAAACAATTTAGAGAAATTAAAACTGAACTCCGGAAAAGTGTTCTATTATTATCGTTGATATTCTGGTGCAAATATAAAGAGCCGAAATCTGACGAAATTGTCGCAATGCATGCTATGTTGGAGCCTGTATTTAAATCTCAAATAAAAATACTTAATTTGTTGGGAGAACGTGATATCTAATATTATTAGAAGGGTAAGGATAAAACAAACGATATCGTATGCCGGTTTTTTAGTATACTTTCTTTTGATTTCCATCTAGCAAAATATTCTTTTAGTTGTATAATCTTACTATAATACAGGGAGAATATGATGCAGGAAGTTTTAGAGAAAAAATCAATCAAGAACATAGATTTTAACTGCGATTTGGCGCAGGCTTACGGGATATACAAAAATGTTCAGGAATACGAGCTTTTAGACTATGTGAGCTCGGTTAATATTTCCTGCGGATTTCACGCTGGTGACCCTATGACAATAAAAGAAGCCATGCTTAAGGCTAAAGAAAAGAATGTAGCAATCGGTGCGCACATCGGATTTAACGATATTCAGGGATTCGGCTACCGTCCGGTGGAACTCAAAGAAGACGAACTTGAAGCGCTCGTTGTTTATCAGGTTGGCGCGATTATGTCGTTTGCTAAAGCTTACGGGCTTAGCATTGAACACG